>JACRAG010000592.1 GCA_016213455.1 Anaerolineae bacterium
CGGCGGCGTACGCAGCCTGGCAGATGCGCGCGCCATGCTGGCTGCCGGAGCCACCCGCCTGGGAAGCTCCGCCGGCGTGAAAATTATGCAAGAACTGGAACAAGAGAAGCAATGATGAACGAGTCTACCGACCGCAACACCATTCCCTGTACGGAATGCCAGGCCGGCCAAATGCACCGCAGTTATGTCACCTACTTTACCTGGATGGGTGATGAATTAATCAGCGTTCCAGACTTTCCCGCCTGGATTTGTGATGTGTGCGGGCGGCGCGAATATGACCCGTATGCGATGAACCAGTTGAACCTGCTGCTGAACCCCAGCGCGGGCAAACCCAACCATCATCGCCGCAAACTTCGCCCGCAGCAGCAGAGCAAGAAGAATTCGCGCGCCAGCCGGCCCTAAACGCCAGTCCATCGCTGAAAGAAATCAAAATCCCGCCTGATGACGGGATTTTCTGGTTATAGTATCAGGTCAAGCACCAGCCTGACCGCCTCGTCCGGCGTGAGCACGCGGCTTTCCGCATCGCCGCGCAGCCGCGCCTCCACCCCACCCTGCTGCAGCGCCCGCTCACTCACCGTCAGGCGCAGCGGCAGGCCGATCAGGTCGGCATCATTGAACTTCACCCCCGGGCTTTCAACCCGGTCGTCCAACAGCACACTGATCCCAGCCGCTTCCAACGCCGCCAACAGCCCGCTGGCAGCCTCTGCCACGGCAGGATTTTTGCCAGCCAACACCACCAGGTACACCCCAAAGGGCGCTACGGTCGCCGGCAGGCGCAATCCGGACGCATCACTCCAGCGTTCAGCCAGGCAGCCCATCAGACGGGTCAGGTTGAGCGTGAAGCGCGTCAACGTCACCGGTTGGGTGCGCCCGCTCTCCGCCATATAAAGCAGAGATTGTCCTGCCAGAATACCCGGCAGGCTGCGCTGTGCCCGCAGCAGCACAACACCGCGGGTCTCCGCCAAGGCTCCGCCGCATTCGGGGCAGGCATCGCCGCTGTGCGCCTGAGCGATTTCAGCCACCATCTCAGCAGCATAATCGCGCCCAAAATTGACATTCAACAGGTGATACCCGGGACGATTTGCGCCTGCCACCAGGTTGGGGGAAGCAGCCGCCAGGCTGTCCACCACCACCCGCGCGCCCTTCAACCCCACCGGTGTAGCGTAGCCCGGTTCGGCTCCCACTGCCCGGATTTCACCGTCCAGGGCAGGCCGCAGGCTTTCCACGCCCAGAACACGGCATAACGCGGTTTCATTCAGCTCACAATCACCACGCACCACGGCAAAGACCAACTGCCCGTCCGGCGCGGTCATAAACACTGCTTTGGCAGTGCGAGACTCAGGCACGTTCAAGAAAGTCGCCAGTTCGGCGATGGTCTTGCAGTTGGGTGTCGCCACTTCCTGCAGCGCTTGCTGCGTTTCCGGCTCCCCCTGCACCCGGCGGAAACGGGCAGCCGCGGGTTCAGCGGAATAGCCACATTCCTCACATTGCAGGAGCACATCGTCTCCAGCCGCCAGCGGGAACATCCAGGCCTGCCCGGTCTCCACGCCTGGCGCGGCACTCGCGCCGCCCAGCACCGGCATTCCCAGGCTGCCCAATTCTCCCAATAATTCTCCCGCAACCAGCCCTTCTGCACCCGCAGCCTGGTCTGTGGAGGCGCTCAACAGGGCAAGCTCCAGCACCCGCGTGGTCGCGCTGGCAATCAGCCCCCCGCCCCGGCGGGGCGATGGCTCCAGGTACGGGCTATAGCTGAAGAGCAGGGCCGGCAGTTGTTTGTAGGAGCGCAGATGGGAACGGGATATTTCGAGCCAGGCAGAACGGGCATCCACCTCACCCGGAAGGTACACTTCTGCGCCTTCCAGCCGGGCCAGGGATGCCGACAGGCGCGCTTCCAGGCGCTGCTCCACCCGCCGGCCCAACGCCAGCAGGCCATAGACGCCCCGCCCCAGGCGCTGGATGTAACCGGCGCGCACCAGGAATTGCTGCCCGGGCAGATCCACATCCGCGGGGTTTTCCCGCCGGGTTTGCACAAAGAGATACAGGAATCGCATCGATTAACCCTGAAGCCTATACGAAAAGGTTCAACCAGATGGAAATCGCCCGGTACATGGAGGGCGCCAGCACATGCTTGCAGCGCGTCATCAGGAAACCCGTCACCAGGCCCTGCCCAAACGCAAGCGCCAGGCCGATCAGGATGGCGGTGGTATCATTGCCATTCATCAACCCCGGCAGCCGCCAGGCCGCATACGCCAGCGCGGTGGCGATCAAACCACGCCATTCACCCAACCACCAACCCAGGCGCATTTGAATGTACCCGCGGAAAATGGTCTCCTCGGCAATGGCAATGATCAGCGCCGCCGCCAGGTAGCCCAGCTCGGGCGTGGAGAGCCCGCCCAGCATGTCCATCACCCGGTTGCGCAGGAAAATGGTCAGCAGCGACAGCGCCAGGCCCAACTGCAGCGCCGGCATCAACAGTTCGCGCGGCCAACCCGCACTGCGCAGCGGCTGCGCCCGCAGGATCAACGCGCCGATGATGGGCAGCAGCGAAAACAACGCCAGCGCCAGCGGGCCAGCCAGCGGCGCTGAAAGCCCGCTGACCGGGACCAGCGCGGTGAGGGTTGCGCCGATGCCGGTGGCGGAAAACAAAAATGAAAATGCCAGCACGGTGAAAACCAGCGTCACCGCGGTCAGTCCGTCGCGGCGCGCATACTTGAAACCAATCACGGTGCGCTTGAAACGCGGGGCGAGCGCCAGCAGCAGCGCCACGGCAATCACCCCCATCCACTCGGCAATTTGGGCAATGATGGAAGTCGTAGTCAAAGATACCTCTACAATGGGATAAACGACCGAAGGATTGCGCTCAGGATTCAACCGGCGCAGAAGGTTCAACGCCAATTTCCGGCTCGCCGGGAATTTCAATCTGGTCTTCCATGCGCACCTGACCGCGCAGGAAAGCGCCTTCCTCAGTGGATAGCGAAGTCACCACCACATCACCCCACACCCGGCCCGTGCCACGAATTTCCAGCTTCTCGGCGGTGATGTTGCCATTGACCGTGCCCGCGACAATCACCGTGTTGGCTTGCAGCACCTGGCAAACCAGCCGTCCACTTTCGCCAATCACCACCAGGCCGCGCAGGGTGATATCCCCTTCAAAAGCGCCTTCAATGCGCACACCGCCGCTGCCGCGCAGGTTGCCTTTCCACAGGATGCCGGGTCCCAGCACTGACGTGACCCGTTCCACCGGAGCGACTGCGGGCGTTGATTGGGGCTGTTGTTTGCGAAACATGCCTTCCTCCGACTAAGAATTTCTCAACGGCCAGGTGCTCCCGGCCCATACGCGCGTCCCTGCCGGCACATCCGCCTTGACAGTCGCGCCATTTCCAATAATACAGCCCGCGCCGATGCGTACGTGCAAATTGACCGTCGCGTTCATGCCGATTTGGGCCAGGTCCTCCACCACCACATGCCCCGCCAGCGCTGCGCCCGGCGACAGGTTGGTGACCCGCCCCA
>JACRAG010000586.1 GCA_016213455.1 Anaerolineae bacterium
ACAGCCACGCCAGAGCAGCCCAGCCGGTTTAAGGCTCCATTGTAATATCATGGTCTGACGGTTGAAACGGTTGGATAAACCTACTTCATCATTCAGCCAATGATTTACGCCGGTGATGTGCCGCGTTAATCCTACGCAGGGTATTGTGCCTCGCTCTTTATCCAATCGTTACCCATAACTTTGGATCTAATTTTTAGGATAAAACCGGCATTGAAGAACAATAACACCCTGCATCTCATGCCCTTCGTAAATTAAAGCCCAGTTCGAGCCGCCCTATAAGGCCGCTCGAACTGGGCAAAAAATTGATCCCCCCGTCGCTAGAAAGGTTGAGGGGAAGGGGGTGTGATCTCAGATGTATGCCAAACCCTGAAAAGCATGGGGCATGCATCCGTTCCCCACTCATTAACCTTTATCCATGAAAATACCGCCGGCTCTGATTTCCTTCATTCTGCTTCGCCAAAATTTGAGGACTGCCAACCTGGATCTCTCCCATCCTTACCTGATTCGAAGGAAGAGCACATCATTCTCCCAGGCCGTTCATGCAGGCTTTTATTTTCTACAGATCAATCGTTAGCTAAACAGAGCCTCGTAACCCTGGCGCACAAAAACCGGGATCATCTCCAATGGGGTCGGAATGGTGATTTCCTGCCCGCCAGTGTACACCTTTTTATCCCACACATCCACCCAATCACAAGATGCCGGAAGGTAAACCCGGCGCTCCGTGCTTCCCGGCTGGATAACAGGCGCAACCAACAGGTTGGGACCGAACAGGAACTGGTCGGCGATCTCCCAACAACGCGCATCCCGCGGAAAGTGCCAAAACAGCGGACGCATCATGGGTGCACCGCTGTGCTGTGCTTCTTGCGCCATCTGCAAAATATAAGGCAGCAGCCGGTAGCGCAAATGAAGAAACTTCTCCAGGATCGGATAAACCTCTTCACCAAAACTCCACAGTTCATTGGCTGCCCCCGATTGGCGGTGACCGCCACCCGGTTCGCGATATCCATGCAGCCGGAAGACCGGGGTGAAAACGGCGAACTGGAACCAGCGAACCAACAGTTCGTGAAATGCCGGATCATCGATCTGTCCGCCGGTGAAACCGCCAATATCACTGCCCCAGTAGGGGATCCCACTCATGCCTATATTCAGGCCGGCTGGAATCTGGCGGGCCAGATCTTCAAAAGTGGAGTGAATATCGCCTGACCAGACGGAAACACCCAGGCGCTGACTGCCTGCCCAGGCTGATCGGCAAAGGCTGAGGATCTCTTTCTCGCCTTCACCAGACAGACCATCATAGAACGCCTGCTGGTGCAGCATGGGATAGAGGCAACCTACTTCCGCGCCATTGCCGAGGGAATAACGCAGGTTGTCATGGTGCGGCGGGTATATTTCAGGTTCGCAGGCATCCAGCCAAAAGGAACGGATGCCATGATGATAGTAACCCTGTCGAACCTGCTCCCATAGGAAGGCGCGGGCTTGTGGGTTGGTCGAGTCGATCAAGTGCAGGTGAACCGGTCCAGGCGGTTCGACATCCTCAAAAACAACCGGAGCTGAGGTACCTTGCTCAGTTTGCACCAGCATGCCCTGATCGCACAAAGTCGCGAAGTTATGGCTGCTTTCGTTGACTGTCGGCCAGACCGACACCACCAGTTCGACCCCAGCCTCACGCGCCTGGCGCACCATTTCCGCCGGATCGGGCCAGTCTGCCGGGTTGAACTGCCAGTCGCCCATATGGGTCCAATGGAAGAAATCGATCACCACGGTAGAGAGCGGCAGCCCGCGCCGCCGGTACTCTGCGATGACGTCCAACACTTCCTGTTGGCTGCGATAGCGCAGCTTGCTCTGCCAGAAACCGGCTGCCCAATCTGGCAGGCGGGTCGGCCGTCCAGTGATTGTGGTGTATCGATCCAGAATACCAGGCAGGGTGGGTGCTGCCATCACCACATAATCGATCTGGCGGGCAGCATCCGCCACCCAGCGCGTACCGTTAAATCCCAGCTCCACCCTTCCCAGGCCAGGATGGTTCCAGAAAAAGCCGTAACCACGGTTGGAAAGCAGCAGCGGGATGGACACCTCTGTGTTTTGCTGCGCCAGATCGATCACACAGCCCTTCTGGTCAAGCAGCCCATGCTGGTGCTGGCCCAATCCATAAAAACGCTCGCCCGGCTGCGTTAGAAAGCGCACATCCAGCTCGAACAGCCCGCCACCCCGGCTGCGGTAGTTGCGCCCATGCGGGCGGATGATCCGCGTTTCCACCTCTTCGAGAATGATCTCGTCATTCGAGGTGTTCAGGAAACGCAGCCGGCCATCCAGGTCCACTTCACAGGCGATCTGTCCATTGGTGATGCGCGTACCATGTGCCCTTAGGTCCACCTGGAAAGAGGCCGGCTGCGCCGGCAGCAGCGCACCGGGTAAATCCAGTGCTTGAGGTAAAAGACCGGCTCGTACGCGCAGCGCATCCGGTCCATATGGTTCAACCCAAAGATGCTCACCACGCTGCGCGCCATACAGTCCATGATCGAAGGCTTGGAAATTCATGATTTAGATTCCCAGAGGATCCGTTTTGATCCGCGGCGTGCGATATATATCATCCGGCCAGGCCAGCTCAATTCCCAACTGCTCCACCAGCATCGCCTGGAAGTCTTCTGTCAAGTGCAGATCTTCCACCACGGCCTGGGGAGATACCTGCCGGAGCCGGCAAAAGGCTGCCAATGCACCGCTGGCCTCGCCAATGTTCCACTCGACCGGGTGCAGGCGATAACAGCCGTTGGTAATATGCGTGGTGCCGATATTTTTGCAGCCCGGCAGCAGATTGCTCACGCGCATTGGCACCAGCGCCCCCAAAGGGATCTGGAATGGCCAGCTGGTGATGTCGACGAAGTTGCGCGGGCCGGGGCTGGGGTGCAGATCGATACGGTAGCTGCCGACACCGACTGAATCGTGGAACAGCTCTGCGCCCTGCCGTGCTCCACGCGCCTCAACGCCCACATGCTGCTCAAGCACCGTGAAACGAGCCTTGATGCGCCTGCTTTCTCGAATATAAGCGCTGCGCGCCAGGCCGTGCCCGGTGCCAAATACATCCCCACGCAGGCGCAGCCCACGATAACCATAACCACCATCCAGCCGGGGCGCTTCGGTTTGCATCCAATACAGTAAGGACAGGCTGAGCTGGCGTGCATCGGCCAAAATCGCAGCCTGCTGTTCCGCGTTGGGGCCGATCAGCGGCTGCAAGAAATAGTCGAGCTGCACCCAGTTGACCAGAACGATATCACTGGCAAAAGCTGCTTCGCGGAAGTTCTTGCGGTACAGAATACGCCGGAAATGCCACAGATCATCACCCAAAGGGGTATCGCTCGGACCGCTGAACAGCCCGCGGCTGACCGGCTCAAGCGTCATCGGATCACTGTAAATCCAACTGAGTTGGGGAGCCGGCCAGAAGCTTGCGCGGTAATAACGCCAGAAATCGTAACGCTCGGGCTTTTGAATCGTGTGATCCTGACCGGGGAGATAGTCGATGGCAAAACACCAGCTGAACGCCTGCTGGTCGGCAGGGTTTGGTTCACCCGGCAGGGCATGTAGTTCGCCAGTTTGAGCCTGGCTCTCTGCCCCCACCACATGCTCCACGCCTGCCAGCGGCAGCAGGTCACCCAGCTCGGTCGCATCGATAAAATAGTCTGCACTGATCTCGATCTCATCCTCACTTTGCACCCGGCGCATGCGAATTGAGATCACCCGGTCACCTTGCGTCGCTGAAGCAGCCGGAACCCAACAGTACAGCACCTGCAGCGCACCATTCACGACAAACGGCGCGAGCATTTCCACAAGAACAGCGCGCGATACGCGCGGCTCATGGCACAGCCGGCTGACATTGCCCATGCCCGGATTAAGGGTTGGATTGGCGGCAGCTTCCGCAGTCAGAGGATAATGGCCGCGGTAATATGCGCGGATGCGGTTGCGCAGTTCGCGGTAGCTGCGCGTGGCGCCCAGGTTTTCAATCCAGGGATGCTCATCGGGCGGAACGCCCTGAGCCGTCATCTGCCCGCCCAACCACTCGCTTTCTTCGGTCAGGATGACTCGTTGGCCCATCTTCAGTGCAGCCAGGGCTGCGGCGCAGCCGCCCAACCCGGCGCCCACAATCAGCACGTCGGTATGCAGTTCGTTCATTCTGGACCTTACCCTTTCGATCCCGAGAGCGAGAAGCTTTCCACTACCTGGCGCTGAGCCACCACGTAGAAGATCAACACGGGCAGCACCGCCAGCGTGGTCGCTGCCAGCTGTACATTCCACAGCGGCGTTCCATACTGGTCAGTGAATCCGCGCAGTGAAAGCGGGATGGTAAAGAGGGTCAGATCATCCAGATAAATCAACGGATCGAGAAATGCATTCCAGCTGGATAGAAAAGTCAAGATGGCTACAGAGGTCAGCGCCGGACGGGCAATCGGTAAAGCAATGCGCCAGTAGATGCCAAAGCGGTTCAGCCCGTCCATCATGGCAGCATCCTCGAGATCCTGCGGCAGGTTAAGGAAGTACTGGCGCATCATAAAGGTACCCAACACCCCACCCATCCCCAGAATCGGGATCAGAATCAACGGCAGGTGCGTGTTGGTCCACCCCAGAGTCTTCATGGTGATGAAATTGGGGATAATGGTGACTTCGTTGGGCATCATCATGCCGCTCAACAGCAGAATAAAAAACAAAGACGCGCCTCTGAACTGGATACGCGCGAAGGCATATCCGGCGAGAGAAGAAACCAGCAGCGTCCCAGCCGTCACCAAAATGGCGATATACAGGCTGTTTACGTAGTGCTGCGCAAATGGCTGAAAGGTAAACACTTCACCAAAATTTTCCCAGTGCCAGGTGGAAGGCAGCAAAGTCGGCGGGAAGGCGAAAATCTCGTTGACGGTCTTGAAAGCGCTGGTGATCATCCACCAGAATGGGTATAGAAATGGCAGGGCTAAACCAATTAAACCAACATACCAGGCTGCCATTCCCAGCTTCTTACGGAAGGAAACTCGATTAGCGTTCATTATAGACCACCTGTTTGCGTACCCCCCACTGAACCAGCGTCAGCAGCAGCGCCGTCAAAAACAGCACAACCGCCAGGGTGCTGGCATAACCGGTCTCATAAATGCGGAAGGCAGCATAGTAAACATAGTAAGCCAGCACCATGGTGGCATTGGACGGCCCGCCGCCAGTCAACAGCATGATATGGTCGAGTACATTAAGCGAACCGATCACGGTCACGACTGTAACCAGCATTATCGTAGGTGCCAGGAAGGGCAAAATGATGTGGCGCAGCGTCTGCCACGGATTGGCGCCATCCACGCTGGCAGCTTCAACATATTCCTTGGGCAAGTCTTTGATCGCCGCCAGAAAAATGATGATGTTCAGGCCAACATTTTTCAGAACGCGCGTAACCACAACGGCGGTCATCGCCCAGAACGGTTCCTGCAGCCAGTTGGGACCCTGGATGCCGAACAATTGCAGGAACTGGTTGAGCGATCCTTGCTCACCCTGCAAGACGAACCGCCAGACAATCACCCAGGCTACCGTCGAAGTTACAACCGGAGAAAAGAAAACTGTGCGAAAGATGGTCGAGCCAGCCAGGTTGCGCGCCAGCAGCAGCGCCAACCCCAGTGCCAGCACCATGTTGAGCGGAACCAGCCCCAGCATAAAGATCAGGCTGTTACCCAAAACCTTCAGAAAAAGCGGGTCGCTTGCCAGCATCTGGCGGTAGTTATCCAACCCAATAAAAGTTACCTGGCCAGTCAGCAGGTTACGGCTCTGAAAACTGAATACAAACACTGCCAGCAGCGGCCCCAGCACAAAGGCTAAAAATCCGAGCAGTTGCGGCGCAATGAACAGGTAGCCCATCAGTGAGTCACGCTGTTTAAGCTTAAGGCCTGCCATCACGGCGCGTCCTGCAATGGCGAGTGACGATTCTGGCGGGAGGTTCATGTCAATCCTTTAGAAAGAGCTCGATCACCGGCACACACACATCCGGTTTCTGAATGGGCAGTTCCAGCACCAGCGCCCCGGGAGCCACCGGCACGGTGATTGGCAGTGAGGGGTGGTTGGGATCGGTCTCGAAATACTTCACTTCTGAGGCGTCATGCAGGAACTGGGCATAATCCACCCTCCCGGCCAGACCGTCCAGGTGCAAGTGGCGCATCGGCCACGAGAAGACATGCAGGTACAGGCGCTTGCCATTTTGGGTATAACGGCAGTCGGGAGGTGGATTGAAAAGGCTGCTGCCACACTGGTAAATCGCGCGATTATGCAGACGCATCCAGCGTCCGATCTCGCGCAGGCGCTCGATGATGCGTCCGGGCAGTTCGCCACGCGCATTTGGGCCAACGTTTAGCAGCAGATTGCCGTTTTTCGAAACGCTGTCAATCAGAATCTTAATCAGCACTTCACCCGATTTCCAGTCCAGATTGTCGCGGTCGTAACCCCAACTCCCGTTCATTGTCTGGCAGGCTTCCCAGATCAGCGGTGCGCCGTTGTGTTCAAAGCCATACCGCGGCTGGTACTGCTCGGGGGTGATCAAGTCGCCGCCGATTTCCATGCGATCATTCACCAGCACCCGCGGCTGCAGGCTGCGGATCAGCTTCATCAATTCTTCCGCCTGCCAATCTTGCTTGCCTTTACCTTTCGCCCATCCCCAATCTTCAAATGAATAGGAAAAATCCAACCAGAGAATATCAATGCTGCCAAAGCGGGTTAACAGTTCGCGCACCTGACCGTGCAGGTAGGCGGCATACTTGCGAATATCGCGGTGCTGCTGGGATTGGCGATAGGCTTCATCGTTGCGCATCGGGTGGTAACCGTCGATAGGAAACTCAGGGTGATGCCAGTCGATCAATGAATAGTAAAAACCGGTGCGCAGCCCGGCCTCGCGGAACGCGGATACCATCGGTGTCAGCAGATCGCGGCGAGCCGGGGTGTTGGTTGCCTTGTAGTCTGTCAAAGCAGAGTCCCAAAGACAAAAACCTTCGTGATGCTTGGTTGTCACCACATAATACTGCATCCCGGCATTTTTCGCCTCGGCAGCCCAAACACGCGGATCGTACAGGTCCGGATCAAAGTGTTCAAAATAGCGATCGTACACCGCATCGTTCAGGCACTCGCGCTTTTTCACCCATTCGTGACGCGCCGG
>JACRAG010000593.1 GCA_016213455.1 Anaerolineae bacterium
CATGAGTGTCTCTCTCCTCACCTTTGTCATCGGCGGCGCTGCCCCCAGCACGCGGTTCGAATTCACCCGGCGGATGCTGACGCATGCCCTGGCGGTCTGCAACCAGACCGACCAGGTCACCATCTGCACCAGCGAGGTTGGCGAGCAACCTGCCAGCCGCTTCACCGCCTGGATCGACGCCGGCGCATGCCTTCCGGTCTCCGACATGGCCCGACTGCTGGCGCTGTTACAGGAAGACCCGGCTGCCGATTACAGCTTAATGGTGCTGGGCCGACGCTATATGCCCGCGGAACTGCTCGACAGCGCGGCTTCACCTGCAGACATCCAGCAGTGGATGGCTCGCAGCGGCGCGAACGCTCCGCTGGAACGCCTCAAATCCGGGCTGGGCTCTCCGGCAGGCTTAAAAATCACCGCCGGCGTACAACAACCCGGCCCCGATGCGGTGCTTCTGACCCCCTGGATGGACCTGGGCGGCCTGGGCCTGCGCCTTTTCTGCATCGAGCCGCAAGCCGCTCACGCTGAGACACTGCCTGTACCGGTTGACCGCGCCAGCCGTTTTGCCGGGTTGTCTGCCAGCCACATTTCTGCAGAACTGGCTTCGCCCGTCATCCGCGATGGCATCGACCAGACACTGCAACGCCTTTCGGCGCGCAGCGCCGTGGCCCGCCCGCTGGTCAAAGAGACACGCTATTTCTACAAACGCCTGAGCGCCATGCTGACCCCGGAATATTGGGATGCAACTGCCGCGGTTTACTGGGTTGCGCGGCGCTGCCTGCCGCTGACCTGCCTGATCACCAGCGCCAGCAACGGCGTGCCGGCGATCCTCACTGCCGCCGCCTGCCGGGCAGCGCAGATCACCCTGGTTGACGCCTGGATGACCGGTCAGGCGCCTGGCCCCTTCTCCCCCGCCGACCTGTCGGAAACATTGGATGCCTGCGGCCTGTACGGCGCGCTGCGTATCTACGACTCCAGCGCCACCCTCTTCATCCAGCCCGATGAACAGGTGGACATGATCGTCATCGGCGAAGAAAACGATCTACCCGACACCCTCGCCTCGTTAGAGACGCTGTGTCCGCGCCTCGCGCCAGGCGGCGCGCTGGTATTCAGCCACGCCAACGCGCCGGTTTTTGAAGCCGCCTGGCAAACCCTGCGATCCGCGCATCCCGAATGGGCGTTCCTGCGCTGCGGGGCGAGTGGACTGGCCCTCAACACGCCGCTCGAAAACCACACCGTCCATGACACGCCGGTTGCCGAACGGGCTCAACAACAGCTGGAGATGGCCTACCAGCATTTTGCTCAGGGCGCCGTTGACACCGCTGAAACCTGCCTCGAATCCGCATTAATGTGGATCCCTGGCCTGTTGGAGGCGCGCAAATCACTGGCTCACCTGTACCTGCAAACCGGGCGCTACGAAAAAGCCGTGCGCGCCTTCCTGGACGTGCTGGATGACAACCCGCAGGATATCGACACGCTCCTGATGATGGCGGGCATGTACCTGCAGGCTGGCGAACCGGAACAGGCAGCCCGGTATGCGCAAAGCGCGTATGCGATCGACCCGGAAAATGAGACCGTGCAGCAGCTGCTGACAGCGCTGCTCCCTTCGGTTTGAAAGGTGAAACAGGATTTCCATGAGCGTGATGACCCCTGAAACCGCTGCTGTGAACTTGCTGGATATTGAAAAGGCACTGGAATGGACGCGCCAGGCTGGCAGCCATCTCGACCGGCAGGAATATGCCCAGGCCAGTGAACTGATCCTCAAAGTGCTGGAACGCTTTCCAGAACTGCCGGAAGCCAACTTCACCGCCGCCAAAGCCTTTTTCCGGCAGGGGCAATTTCGTAAAGCCATGTGGTATTGCGTCAGCGAATTGGTCAACGAACCCAACAACCTGCGCGCGCAAAACCTGCTGATGGAAATGCACCTGTCGCGTCTCATCCGCGGATACAAATTTGACTTCCCCGGCACCCATCCCCCGCGCACCTGGCCCAGCATTTCGCTGGTGATGATTGTGCGCAACGAGTCAGCTGTTCTGGCTCGCTGCCTCGATTCGGTGAAAGACATGGTCAGTGAAATGATCATCGTGGATACCGGCTCGACAGATGACACCGTGGAAATCGCCCAATCCTACGGCGCCAAAGTCTTCCATTATCCGTGGGATGACGATTTTGCCGCCGCGCGCAACGAATCACTCAAACATGCCACCGGCGAATGGTGCATGATGATGGACGCGGATAATTGGCTGGACCCCGAAGAGCGCAACAAAATGCTGTGGGCGGTCACATCCGACAAAGCGGATGTGTTCCTGTGCAAACAGATGGACTGGAATTCTGACACCACCTGGCGCGGAAGCCCGCAAGCGCGCCTGTTCCGCAACCGCAAGGAACTGCGTTATCGCTCCGCGCTGCATGAAAACCTCGTGCCTTCGGCGATCAAAGCAGGCATGAGGGTTGGCATGACCGACATCCGGGTCAACCATGTGAAATATGCGATCGACGCGCAAAGATTACGCAAGAAGCGCGAACGCAATGTGGTGGTGCTGAACAAGGCCCTTGCCAAAGAACCGGACAACCTGGAGTACCGGGTGTTGATCGGCACTGCCTATGACGAATTGGGTGAGCCGGATAAAGCCTTCGCCATGCTGGAGGCCATCCTGCTCAATCTGCCGGACAAGTATGTGCCCGACCTGCACCTGCGCCAGGCCTACACGATCGTGGTCAATCGCTACGCGCGCGATTTCCGCCTGAAAGACCTGGACGCAATGCTGCGCCAGATGATTTCCGACTATCCCGACTCATTGAGCGTACTGACCAACTGTGCGTTGATGTATCTCAACGGCCTCGGGCGAGCAGATGTCAGCCTGACCCTGCTGAAAAGCGCCGAAAAAATGAACATTCAAGACGAAGACGAGGAAGCCCTGGGCACCCAGGACATCCCCGGCTTGCTGCAGCGCGCCAGGCTTCGTGCGGCGATTTATGCCGGTCAGTTCGAACAGGCGCGCAGCTTCCTGACTGCAGACAACAAACAACGCAAGAGCCTCAGCCCCAACCAGCGCCAGCAAGCCAAAGCCGCCTTCCAGAAAGGCGAGTTTGCCCGTGTCCTGGAAATCCTCAACCCGGTACCGTTGGATGTCGAATACCTGAACCTGGCTGCCAACACACACAAAGAACTGAAGAATTGGATGGCAGCTGGAGAGCTGTACATCAAAGCAGCCGCGCTGGGTGGCTTCAAAGCGATTGACTGGCTTTCTCTGGCGACTTGCGAAATGAGAATGAATTGTTCGCCGGCCTGCCGCATCGCCAGTGAATTTGGCCTGCAGCTCAATCCACGCTCGTTGGAATTGATGCACCTGGCTGCCAAAGCAGCCTGGATCGTGAAAGATGCCGAAGGGCTTTTCCACTGGATGGTGCAGGCGTACCTGATCGACCCCGGTAATCCAGACATTTCCGCGGATCTGGAGAAAGCCTGCGGCGAAATGGGCATCAGCCTATCGGATGCTCTGCGCAAACAGGCCATGATCTGGACCAAAGGTCAGCATTATCCCCTGGCAGCCCGCGCCTGGACGCATGTCGCCGGGCAAAACCCGCAGGATGCTCAGGCGGTTCAACTGGCTGCCATGCTGAAACCTTTGATGTAAACACCTTTACGCCAAATTTACGGCTGTTTTCAAACGACCTCTCAAGTCTGGCCCGCAGATGCCGAAAACAGTCTCAGAACGTTAAAACCAGAATAGCTACAGAGGTTCTAGCGGACAACACTTCCCTTCGGCGGCGGTGGGGTTCCCGGACTCGGACCCTCACCCGACGGTGATAGAGTCCCACTCGCTCTCTTTCTGTTTTTCTCTCTTCTCAAAAGGGGATGGATCCCCTTCCTACGTTTTTTCAAACATGGAGGTTTGAAATGGCTGAGATTGATGTCACTCGTATCGCTGGGAACATCGGCGCGATGAATGCGCTGAACTCCCTCTCCTATATCAACAAACAACTCTCCGTTCACCAGACCCGCCTCGCCACCGGCAAGCGCATCAACACCGCCGCCGATGACCCCGCCGGTCTCACCATCGCTACCAAGATGCAGTCCCGCTCCGAAGGTCTCAAGACCGCCCTGGGCAACATCGCGGACGCCAAAAACCTGCTCGCCGTCGCCGAATCCGGCCTCGGCCGCATCAACGACATCCTCGTCCAGATGCGCAACAAGGTTCAGGCCGGTGGTTCCGACACCATGGGCTCTGACGAGCGCACCGCCATCAAGAGCCAGGTGGACGCCTACCTGTCACAGATCAATGACCTGGTCTCCCAGACTAAGTGGAACGGCAACGCCCTGATCGGCGGCGCCAGCAACCTGGTCTTCCAGGCCGGCGCGGACTCCACCGACGTGGTCACCATGACCGCCATCGCCACG
>JACRAG010000067.1 GCA_016213455.1 Anaerolineae bacterium
AAAAAGCCCAGCGCCATGCCCATGGAGAGAAATCCACTCGCCAGGCCCAACTGCCGGCTGGTGAACCACATGCCGCTCATCTTGAGGTTGTTCATCACCACCAGCGGCGAAACCATGCCCAGCAGGAACATGCCCACCAGCAGGGTGGCAAAGTTGTTGGAAAAACCGCGCAGCCCGCCAAACACAGCCGACAGCAGGCAGCCGATCAAGATCACCTTGCGCGGTCCAAAGCGGTCGCCAATGCTGCCGCCCAGCAGCCCGGTGAGGATGGCTGGCAGCGAGCTGATACCCCAGATCACACCCACCTGTACCAGGCTGAGCTTCAAATCCGCGGAAATTTCGGCAAACAGCACCGGCATCGCCATGCTGGGCGCCGCCACCACCAGCGTGTTGGTGATGGCAGCCAGCGCCAGAACCAGCCAGCGGTAAGGCGTCTCCCGCGGATCGATCAGCGCCGGCGCACCGGCGCCGTGTACATTCGCAACAGGCATGAAAATCTCCTCAAGAAGTTCTTAAAACGAAACTTGAATTATACCGGGCTTTTACCTGCCCGGCATGCCTGCTGACCGGCGCAAATCCACTGGTGCATTAAAAAGGACCCCCTCCCGGCGGGGCAGCGCGGGAAGGGGCTGTGAGGAGAGGAGGGAGACCTTGACCCAATAAGGATTACTGGAACTGCTCCGCCAGGTAGGCGGTGCGCTGGTTGAGAAAATCCAGCGTGCTGGCTACCGCCGATGCATACGCATCCGCATCCACCAGGCCGCGTTCGGTCACAGCCGCGCCGACCGTCTGCGCAGTTTGCTGCACCAGCTGCTGCGCAAACCCGCTGGACAGCGCGGTTTCGTAGGCAGCCTGCAGCTTCTCCAGATAAAGCGCTTTGAAATCCGCATTGGCCAGGAAGCGCGTCACCAGCTCATTGGAGCGGTTCATGCCGCCGCGCCCCCCACCCTGGGCGTTCGCCTGACCCGCCTGCCCGGCCTGCAGCAGATCAAAAGTGACCGCCTGCCCGCCAAAGGTGAGTTTTCCCAGGCTTTCGTTGGCGTCCCACATCAACACACTGAAGCGTTCGGTCACATCGTCATAATACAGGTAGTAGTTGTTGCTCATGCCAGCCATCGAGTCGGAATTAACCAGCAGGCTGTTGACCGCCAGGTAGGTCGCAAAACCGTCCACATCCAGGTATGCAGGCAATTCAGCCGCAAAGGTCGCGTCGTCCGAGCTGTCGATAAAGCGGACAAACTCAATCAGCGGCGCCAGGTCGGCCTCATTCTCACGCGTCTCCTGGGTGAAGCTGGTCGCATAAGCCGAGGGGTCTTCACCCTGATAGGCCAGGGTTGACCCAACTTCCGATTTATACAGGATGCCGTCCGCGTAGTCAAAATTCTCCGCCAGATAGACCTCATCCACAATCTCGGAGAGCACATAAAGCAGCTCATCCTCGTCATTCAGGCGCACCCCCGCATAAGCCGTCTGGGTGGCAGGCTGTCCCATGGTGCGGAACACAGCGTTGGTCACCGGCTCCTGCAGCATGGCAGCATCTTTGGAGATGCCGTACGTGCGCAGGGCGAGATAGGCATGACCCTGGTAAGTTTGCCCCTCCACATATTCGTCAAACTTGATCAGCATGGGCAGTTTGGTCTCCACTGCCTGGGTGGATTCGTCCACCACGGACGGCACCGGACCGCCTGGCAGGTTCCCGCCGGCTGCGGGTGGGTTTCCACGCGCCGGACGGTCTGCCGGGGGCTCGCCGCCCGGCTGGATCCCCATGCCTTCGGGGCGCTCACCGCCCATGCCCATGCCCATCCCACCGCCCGCAGCCGTACGCAGCGATGCATTCCCCTTCAAACGCAGGCCCACATCATTCATGCGCACGCCGTCGATGATCACATCCGCCTGGAAATAATCCTTGGCGCCGGTTTCCTTGTAGGTGGTGAGCATTTGCTCGTAATCTTCATCCGAGATGAGGATCTGCACGCTGTGCACCTGGCTCGCATCAAACAACGCGACCGAATTGGTCACATCCACGCCCGCCGCCTGGGGTGTTTCGCTGCCCGCCACCGTGTAGGCGATCACGCGCAAGTTACCCAGGCCCGCGGTGAGCAGGACGATCACCAGCGCCAGCGCGATCAAAAGGCCATAGTTGCGTCGAAAGGTTAAGCTCATCTTGCCCGTCCTTTGTCGATCCACCGGATTACAGGTCCGTGCTGTTGTACCCGGCGATGAGGGTCACGCGGTGGTTGCCGTTGACCTGCTTGATCTCATTCAAAAATTCCTGCACCTTGGACTGCTTCTTCAATCCTATCGAGTAGGTTAACTCGGTCAACAGCCCGCCGTGCACCGAGTCCACGCTAATCAGTTCGGACGAACTGGTGTACTTGAGGAACAGGGCATCAAACAGTGTGTCAAAGGGCAAATCGTTGGACACCTGCACCTTGAGGATCTGGCTGACCACCTTGCGCGCGTACCAGTTGAAGCGGGTCATGATCAGAATGATCAGGCTGATCACCACCGCGGCGATCACCGCCAACAGATAGAATTTGGTGCCAATTGCCATGCCAATCGCCATGGTGAAGAAGATGAACCCCACGTCGCGCGTCTCTTTGACCGCGTTGCGGAAGCGAATGATGGAAAGCGCACCCACCAACGCAAAGGCGCGCGCGATGTTGGAGCCGACGATCAACATGATCACCGCCACCACCATGCCGTTCAGCACCAGGGTTTGCACAAAGCTCTGGGTGAATGAAGCCCCGCGGTGAGTCGCCTGGTACACCCAGCCGATGGCTGAACACAGCACAAAGCTCAACACCAGGCTGAGCACCACATCGGTCACCGAAAAAACGCCCGTCAGATCCGAAAAATTGAAAATGTCCATTCCTACATACTCCTGCGA
>JACRAG010000070.1 GCA_016213455.1 Anaerolineae bacterium
CCATCGCGGATATGGCAGCCAGCGCAATCCATCGCGCCCGGTTGATGGACCAGATGCAAGACCGGCTGCAGCACCTGACGGCGCTGCGCGCGATCAATATCTCCATTGGCTCCAGTTTTGACCTGCGCGTGACCCTGAACGTGCTGGTAAACCAGATTCACACGCAATTGGGCGTGGATGCCGTGTGCGTTTTGCTGCTTGACCCCAATACTCGCCAACTGCGGTTTGCAGCCGGCAATGGCTTTCGTTCGCGGGCATCCGACCATACCTTCACCTGGTCAGGTGAAGGACAGGCAGGGCGCGTGGCATTGGAACGCCAGCCACACCAGATCATCGATCCGAATGGGATCAGCGCTTACTTCACCAACCGCGATTGGCTGGTCGGTGAGAACTTCGTGGCTTACAACGCAGTACCTTTGATCGTCAAAGGAGAAGTAAAAGGGATTCTGGAAACCTTCCACCGCCAGCCCTATAAAGCGCAGCCCGATTTTACCCAATTCCTTGAATCGCTGGCGATGGAAACCGCAATCGCCATCGATAAAGCGGAACTGCTGGATATGCTGCAGCGCACCAACCAGGATTTGACCTTTGCGTATGATAAGACTATTGAAGGATGGGCGCGCGCGCTGGAGTTGCGCGACCAGGAGACCGAAGGGCACACCCGCCGCGTAGCCGAATGGACGATGCGCCTGGCTCAAGCCTATGGCATCACCGGTTCACAGCTCATGCAAATTCGCCGCGGCGCGCTGCTGCACGACCTCGGAAAGATCGGGGTTCCAGACAACATCCTGCTGAAACCCGGTCCGCTCAACGATGAGGAATGGGAAATCATGCGCCAGCACCCGCGTCTGGCTTATGAGATGCTCAATTCGATCGAATTCCTCCGCCCCGCACTGGATATCCCGTATTGTCACCATGAACATTGGGACGGAACAGGTTATCCGCGCGGCTTAAAAGGCGAGGAGATTCCGGTTGCCGCACGCATCTTTGCCGTTGTGGATATCTGGGACGCCCTGCGGCATGATCGCCCATACCGCGAGGCCTGGTCAGAAAACAAAGTGGTGGATTACCTTAAAGAACAATCCGGGAAATTGGTTGACCCCAACATCGTACGCATTTTCCTGGAAATCCGCCCGTTGATCATACGCGCAGAAAACAACTGAGCACCCGTTCATAATCGATTTACTGGAACGGGTACGGCGTGCCGTAAGATATTCGAGACAGCCTGACCGGATTCAACCTTGCAGCCGGATTTCTCCGGCTTTTCTCTTACCCCACTGATGAGTCAATCCCAAACGAAGTTGTATACCTGCTTATATAGGCAGGACAACTTTGTCGAAGACAATCAGGCAGAACGCACCCAGCACACATGCCATCATGAAAAGCAGCAGCATAATGGCAAACCGCTGGCCCGGGGTCATCCCCAAAAATTGGGACCGGCGCTGCCGGCGCGGAGCAAACGACTCGAGTTCCGACAGGTCGCCTTCGAAGGGTGGCGTTTCTTTCTTCTCATAAGATGTATTGGCTTCATTCCGAAGATCGTCCAGCATAACATCACCTCTTTACGTTATTAGCGTGTCACTGTTCTTCGCCGGAGCGCAAACTCACATCACCGGCGTCGACTGTCAACTCTTTGCCATCATCCAGTTCCACATGCAGGCCACCTGTGGGCGTCAGCCCCACAAGTTCACCCCAAATGGGTTCCGCGCCTGGCGGAGAAACACGCACGCGTTGACCTTTGAAAGCCAGGCGTTTTTCCCAATCCCGCATAAATTGTTGCGTGCCAAGGATGGGACGCAGCCGCTTCAATTGATCCATGATCCGCCGCATCAGGTCCGCCCGGTAAACCGACCGCCCCAATACCGTTTCGACACAGGTGGCTGGAAATTGGACCTCATCATCCGGCGGTACAGACTTGGGTGCAACATTCACGCCAACCCCCAGCACCAGGGCGCGCAGTGTTGGGCCCTGCCAGACAGCCTCGGCTAAAATGCCGCACACCTTTCGCCCATCCAAAAGAACATCGTTCGGCCACTTGATCAAAGGTCGCAATGCGAATGACTCCAAAGCGCGCGCCACTCCCAGCCCCCCCAACGGAGAAAACAGACCAATATTCGGGATCTCCTGAGGGGTTGGCCGAAAAATGACACTGAAAGCCAGCGCCGACCCAGGTTCCGTAACCCAGCGCCGCTGGAGCCGTCCGCGACCGCTGCTTTGGTGGTCGGCAGCTACCACCGCCCAATCCGGCGCATCTTCTTCTGCCCACGCAAGCGCCACGTCATTGGTCGATCCAACACTGCGGAAAAATTTGACCGCAGCCTGTGGCTCATCTGCCAGTTCTTTTCGAAGCGAAAATTCATCCATAAATCAGATTGTACACGATAATTGCTGCATCCAGGTTACGGGCCGCCCCTGAACAAAATTGTTAAATCTCTATCTCGATCATGATTAATCCTGCTTGTTTTCTTTGCGAATTATCAGGGCGCAGTGCTAGAATGAGTGTCATATGGCAACCACAATCATTCCAGGACCTTCTGACCAGGAATTGTTGGGTAAAATCGGCAAGATCCAATCCAATGCGTTGGATTTCCTGCTCGATCTTTCCCACACGTATGGCCCTGTTGCGGGCTTCAAAGTTTTTCGCACGCCTGTCATCGTCTTCAGCCATCCGGACGCGGTCAAGCACATCCTGCAGGATGAAAATAAACGCTACTCCAAAGACACCATTCAGTACAACGCACTCTCGACGATCACTGGACGAGGACTGCTGACCAACGATGGCGCCTCCTGGCTGCGCCAGCGCCGGCTTGCTCAACCCGCCTTTGCCCGCCCGCGCACCCACGCCATCGATGGCATTGTGGTCCCTGCCACTCAGCGTATGCTCCAGCGATGGGAAGCGCTGTCTCAAACTGGAGCACTGCTTGACGTAGATGCCGAAATGATGCGCCTGACTCTGGAAGTGGTCGGGAAAGCCCTGTTCTCCATCGACCTGTCCGAAGAGGCTGGCGAACTGACCCGCGCCGTGTTGACCACCCTGGACCACATTGTCCACCGCGCCCGCAATGTGATCGTACCGCCCCTGTGGTTCCCCACCCCGCGTAACCTGCGCTTCCGCCGCGCTATGACGATATTGGACACGGCCGTTGCCCGAATCATCCAGTCCCGCAAACAAACCGGTCAGCTTGGCGACGACCTGCTGGGCATGTTCCTGCAGGCGCGTGACGAAGAAAC
>JACRAG010000071.1 GCA_016213455.1 Anaerolineae bacterium
CCGCCGGGGTTATCTGCGCAATGTGGCAATTGCGCAGGGCAACCGGAGACAGCCCGAAGCCGTGCCGGCGCTGGCGGATTGTTTGCACACCGAAACCGAAGCGTTGGTGCGCGCGCACGCTGCCTGGGCGCTGCGGCAAATTGGTTCACCGGCAGCCAAACAGGCGCTGGACAAAGCCCGCCATGTGGAGACCGATCCGTTGGTTATGGAAGAATTAGCCCAGGATTGAGAGGTTTTAAGATCAGGGGATCCAGCGCGGCTGGGTAGCCTGTTCCGAGACCAGCGTGATCGCACCGCTGTTCACATCTAGCAGGTCGATCGACGGGCGCGCATCGGATGAGCCCAACTGCAGACCCTGGAAAAGAATAGCCTGTCCATCCGCGCTCCATTGGTAGGCCGCCACATTCAAGGACACATCGGTTGTCAACACTTTGACCTGGCTGCCGTCTCGGTTGAAGAGGATTAACTGCCTCGCCGGATTGCCGGACAGATCGCGCACGCCCAGGGCAATCAGCTCGCCGTTGGGATGCACGCTGGCAGGGCCATAATCCATGCTGACCTCCGCGTTTTCGATCACCTTGCTGATCTGCTGGGTCGAAATCGCATAACGGTACAGGGTTGAATTGCCTGTGGCCTCATCCTCGACTACCCGGTTAAAGAACAGGTCCAATCCATCCGGGCTCCACCCCGCCGTCATCCCCAGGTTGGACGGCAGCAGGAAATCCTGATTGGAAGCCAGTTCCACCAGGCGCAATCCTACCTCGATCCCGTCATAAAATACCAGCCAGCGTCCATCCGGCGAAAACTGCGGTTCCGAACCAATGATGTTGGGGTTGGCAAACAGCTGTCGGGTGATCCCGCTGGCCCGATCGAGCATCCACACCCGCGGAATCCCAGGAGCGCTGCCGGGGTTGACCCCTGCCAGACGCCGCGCATAAGCCACCTGGCGTCCATCGGGTGAAATGGCCGGATTCGCACACCAATCCGCGGCGCAGTCCAGCAGTTCCCGCACATCCTCCCCGCTGCGGTTCATGATCCACAATGCCGTGCCGCCTTGATCATTGATCACCGAATAGATGATTTCCTCACCCGAGCGGCCGACCGTGAAATCAAAAACACGACCATCCGTGAAAGACACCTGCCGCGGCTCATCGCCGGGCAGCTTGACCCAAAGTTCCGGCCCTTGAAGTGGGTGCAAATAAGCGACACCGGCCTCACGAACCGTCACTTTCCACGAGGCTGCCTGGCGGATGGTCCTGCCATCAGCAGCCCGCACACCCGGAGCCACGCTGACTTGATAGGATGCGCCCGAGATCAATGGTTCGAGGGGCGCAAAAGACAGCTGGTTGCCCTGCCAGGAGAAAGTGCCCACCTGCAGCGGGTCAAAACTGATGCGAGCCACTGCGCTCTGGCGATCCACTTCAGCAGGGAATTCAATCACCAGCGGGCCATAAGCGCCAACCGACAGGCCTGCATTGCCTGCCGTAGCGGGTCCAGGTCCGGTTAGCTGCCAGCCAGCCCAGGCGCCAGCCAGGGTGAGTGCCAGCCCAGCCATGACGGAGAATATCATTCTGTCAAAACGGGTCAGGTGTTTCATTTATGGGAACAGGTAGGGTTGTTCAGGTTCAGGGACAATTTCGACCGTCTCGGCATCCACATGCGGCACCCATTTGCCCTCCAGCTGCGCCGCGCGCACCACGCCGCGCACCCGCACCCAACCATTATCTGCCAGGTTGGAGGCCTCAGGCCAGTTGACCACCATGCCCAGGGCGGTCGCATCTGCCACGCAGCACGTCAGGCTGAATCGCCCCACCATGAATTGCTGTTCCATCAGGCGGATGTCGTGATACACGAACCCGGTCACATCCACTTCCTTGCCTTCAAATGCAGAGAGATCTTCGGAATAATTGAATGCACGGATCCAATCCAACACCGACCACTGGGTGGAAGGAATATCCAGCACCGCGGAGCCTTCGCCGTTGCGGACGCTCAACGGGGCATCGGCGTTCATGCCGCGCACATCCACCGCAGCGGTAGAAAGCGGCCGCGCTGGCACAAGCAGGCCAATCAGCAGCGGCAGGGCAACCAGCCACAAGCCGGCGCCGCTGCGTTTTCCATGATCATGGTCATGATCGTGGTTGTGGTCATGATCATGTTCGTGGTCATGTGCTTCCACCCCCGGGCGGGAAGCGAGCAATACCTGGGCAATCAGCATGAAACCCAACGCGCCAGCCAGCACCAGGAAAACGAAGCGCTGGTTGATATACAGCAGGATTTTTCCTTCCAAAATCCGGGCCAGCAAAAAGATACCCAATGCGCCAAAAATCAAAGCCTGGAACGTGCGGTAAGTTCGAGTACTCATAAGATATTCACCAGGAATCCGATCAATGCGGTCATCAGGAACGGCAGTACCACCAGATAAATAACCATGCGTGGTTTGAATACCCGCAGGAACATCAAGGTGCTCTTAATATCCACCATCGGGCCGTAAACCAGGAAAGCCAAAATGGAGCCGGTGGAAAAAGCACCGGTGAACGCCAATGCGATGAAGGCATCCACGGTCGAGCAAATGCTGAGCAGAATTGCCAGCAGCATCATCACAAACACCGAAAGCAGCGGCCCCTGCCCCAACGCCAGCAGGCTGGCCTGGGGCACAACCGTTTGCATGGCAGCTGCCAGCAATGCGCCCAAAATCAGGAAACGCCCCATCTCAAAGAATTCGTCCGCCGCGATTACCAGCATGCCTTTGAAGCGCTCTTTCAAAGGCGGCTTTTGCGCCGGCATCGCATCGATGGATGTCAATATGGGCCCCGGCATTTCCGCGGGTAACGAAACGCTGCTCAGCACCTGGTTTGGACCCGCCAGACCGAACAACGATCCCATCAACACTGCCACCAGCAAGGAGAACCCCAGCCGACCCCACACCACCAGACCTGGGCCAAAAGCCGCCAGCGTGGATGCGATGACGATTGGGTTGACCACCGGAGCAGCCAGCAGCAGCGCCACCGCGGCGGGCATAGGCAGGCCTTTGCTGACCATGCGTCGCACAAAAGGCACCACACCGCACTCGCATACCGGGAAGAACAAACCCAGGACACCGCCCACCAGCGCCCCGCCCACGGCATTCCGCGGGATCCAGCGCGTCAGGTCATCTCGTGAGACGAAGGTCTCCACCAGTCCAGATGCCAGGGTGCCGAGCAGCAAATAGGGGGCCGCTTCGATGAAGATCCCCATGAAGACCGCGGAGAAGCCGCTGACCAGGTCCATCATGCGGCTGAGATCGGGCGGTAGAGAGCCCATCCAGCCCCCCGCCAGGTTGACCACTGCCACCGCGATTAAGACAGCCGTAATGGCGAAGGGCAGGCTGTCGAGTATTCGTTTACCAATCGATGTTGTTCGATAAGCTGTTTGCATTGCGCCAATTGTATCGAAAATTTCCCCATCACATAATGAGGATTTATTAAGATAATCAAACGCGTTGGCGTGCACCGGGCACACACCAACGCGCAGGTTAGACCAGAGGGGATGAGAGAACGATGCTTACGGCGTAGCCGTCGGGGTTGACGCACTCACCGTGGGGGTGGCGGTCGCCGGGCGGGTCGCCGTGGGCGTGACGATGTTCACCGGGATGACCAGTTTTTGGCCGGCGGTGAGGGTATTCTCGTCAGTGATCTTGTTTTCTTTCATGATCGCATCCACCGTGCTGTTGAAGCGGGCAGCGATGATCGCCAGAGTTTCACCCGTTTTCACGATGTAATCGATCTTCTGACCACGTGGGAAATCACTGGGCAGGGGAGTTTCGGTGGGCAGCGTCTGGCCCTTGAGTGGGACCAATATTTTATTGCCCGGGATAATTGGGCAGGTACTGCCAAAATTGTTAAGCGCCAGCAGCACGTCCAGGTCGGCTTCAAACTTCACCGCAATATCCCAGCAGGTATCATTTTCCTGCACCGTGTATTCAAACGGACCGGTTGGTGTGGGGGTCTGCGTGATGGTCGGTGTCAATGTTTCGGTGGGTGTGATGGTTGCCGTAGCCGTGGGCGTGACGGGCGTAGGAGTGAATGTGCTGGTCGCCGTGGGAGTAGGGGAAGCGAACAGGCTGATGCCACTGCCGCCCCCGCCGACAAACCAGACCACCAGAATGATAACCCCAACCACAACCAGCAAAACCACAAGCCCCCAGATCATGAAAGGCATCATCTGCTGGCGTTTGCGGTAGGAATCTATCACACTTTGTGGCGAATCTTTTCCAATCATATACGTTCCTGTTGTGGAATACTCCTTGTCGGCCTGCGGTTGACCAAAAACAGTGACCAGCCGCAAAC
>JACRAG010000072.1 GCA_016213455.1 Anaerolineae bacterium
AACGCCCAGGCCAGCGGGACCAACCAACCAGCCAGGACCAGCAGGTAGTGCGCGCGGCGCAGGGAGGGGGTGTAATCGCCGGCGGAGGTGGCGTTGGCGAAGGCCCAAGCGCCCACAGCCAGCGCCAGCGACCAGGCGCCCAAGATGGCTGCGCCGAGAGAGCGGTGACCATTTTCGGACAGGTTGCGCGAGCTGTACACTGCCATCCACACCGCGGGCAGCAGAGTCAGCGCGGTGAACTTGGCCGAAATGCACAGTCCGAGCAGGATGCCGGAGACAGCAGCCCGGCCCAGGGTGGGTTTCTCTTGAAAGCG
The DNA here is from genome assembly GCA_016213455.1 of Anaerolineae bacterium. Lineage (GTDB taxonomy): Bacteria > Chloroflexota > Anaerolineae > Anaerolineales > Anaerolineaceae > Anaerolinea. Next base: position 315 of record JACRAG010000072.1, read on the forward strand.
AGACAACGCGACCATCAGCCAGGCCAGGGTACAGGCCAGGTAAATATCCGACTCGGTGAAGGCAATGCGCGCAAAACTGAGGAAGAAGGGACTGGAAGCCAGGAGCAGCGCAGCCAGCAGGCCCTGTTTCTTGCCAAATGTGCGCGCGCCGTATACATAGATTCCCAGAATGGTCAGGCCACCGACCAGGACGCTGACGAAACGCCCGGTGAGCAAGTCATCGGTGCCCAGCAGTTTGTAAACCAGCGCAACGGTAAACATGGGCAGGCGCGTCTGGCTGGGGTCCGAGTCCGAGCCAGCCAGCCAGCCGTCCGGTTTGAGATAAGCACGGGTGATATCGATGTCGGTTTGTTCGTCCCAGGAGATGCCCTGGCGGGTCAGGGTGGGGATGAGCATCAAGGCGTACAGCGCCAGAATGGCAGCCAGCAGGAGCCAGAGGGTGCGTTTTTGGGTCGGTATTGGGAGGGGGGATGTACTCATAACGATTGCGGGGTATTCTATCCTGTTTTGGTTGCGACGGGTTGCAGACAGGAGGATCAGCATTAAAAAACCTGCCGGATGGCACCCGGCAGGTTGATCCCACACATCACCTGTGATGAATTTATCCGGCTGGCGACGCAGTTTTCAAGAAGGGCAGGATGGTTTTTTCAATATCGTCGCGTACCTGGCGGAATACAGCCAGCCGTTCTTCTGGCGAGCCTTGCGCGAGGGCCGGATCGGGGAAACCGATGTGGGTACGCAGCCCGCGCCCCAACCAGACCGGGCAGTCCTCCGCGGCGGAATCGCACACCGTGATGACCCGGTCAAAGGTCTCCCCGCGAAATTCATCCACCGATTTGGAGATTCCCTGATGGTGAATGCCGACCTCGCCCAGGACCTGCAGAGCCAGGGGGTGCACATATCCCGCTGGGCGGGTGCCGGCGGAGAATGCCTGCCACTCCCCGGCGAGAAGATGGTTGACCAACGCCTCGGCGAGCTGCGAACGGCAGGAATTGCCGGTGCAAAGAAACAAGACTTTGTGCGCGCTCATCGTTCCTCCTGGCTTGCGGCAAATGACTTGCATGAATTGTAGCAAACCTCTGGTTTCCGGGGGGCTGGCCTGTACAGGCTGTGCCGGTTTGAGAATCAAAATACCGGCAGCGCAGCCGGTATTTTGATCGCGTACTTAATGTTAGTCCGGGTTAGCGAACATTTGCCCATCTCCCCACCCTTGGGGCGGAGCCGGGGGTGGGGGAAGCCTTATCCCGGACTGAGGTTACTTATGCTCATCCCCCAGCGATGGCAGGAATCAGGTCCAGCCTGTCGCCATCCTGTAACGGGTGATCCGGCTCCACTTCCCGGCGGTTAACCACCAGCGCCAGCGCCTCGGGGTCATAGGTCAGCGCCAGGCGAGCCAGCGCATCGCCGACAGTCGCGCCGGCTGGCAGGTGCATGTCCAGGTGCGTGCGCCGGCCCTGCGGGGTGACCTGCTGCAGCAGGGTGTGAAAATGGACGTGCACTACCAATTGTACAGCCCGTCCAGGTCCTCGTTGGCCACATCGAAAACCGCCTGGGTGGGCGCGAGGGGTTCTTCGGTCATCCACTCCGGCAGGCGGTCATCGGCAGCGGTGAAACCGGCACGCCGGTTGAATTCGCGCTCCAGCTTGAGCGTGGCCCGTCCCAACTGCTGTAAAATGCCTGTGTCAACCGACCATCCGTAGCGCGCATTGAGCAGGTCACGGATCGATTCGGGTGAGGCAGCGAAGCCGAACCCGGCAAACACGCACGCGCCGAGGGTGTCATAGCCCGCCATGTTGATCTGCGCATTGCGCGAGACATCGATCTGCGCTTTGGGGTCCAGGTGATCCACCTTGGCGCGGATGGTTAATCCGGCGGTGTGATCTGCGCCCTGCGGGTTGGTGGCGTAGGTCACGCCCGTGCCCTTGATGGCGCGCGGGTCGTAGCCTGAGATGGCCTGACCCTTGACCACCGGAACACGCCGCACACCCAGGACCTGACCGGTCAGGGCTGCGCCATGACCCAGCATGCGTCCCAGCGGCGAACCCGTATAGATTTCTCTGAGCAGTTCCCCGGCGCGCTGTGCGTCGCCGAAAGACAGCAAACCGGCTTCCGCTGCCACGCCCAGAGCAGCCCCGGCGTCAATCGAGTCGATGCCCAGATCGTTAACCAGCCAGTTCAGGCGCGCCACGTCATCCAGGTCGCTGATGCCCAGGTTGGAGCCCATCAGGCTGATGGTCTCATATTCGAGGGGTGAGACGATCTCTTCGCCGTTTTCGCCGGCATAATTGTTGGAGCAGCGGATGGTGCAGCCTGCCATGCAGGCGTGGGTGGGGTTGGCCTTGCCGCCGCGCTGCAGCAGCGTCTGGCGCAGGTGTTCACCCGAGATGCTTTCCAGGTCTTCATACTGCCCGACAGAAAAATTACGCACCGGGATGGCGCCCAGGGTGTCGCACAGGCGCGCCACGCCGGCGGTGCCGAAGTCGCGGTAAACCGCGGTTTGCGGGTGGTTCATCAGCGCGGTGGTGAAGGCTTTTTGCGCTGCCTTGAAGCCCTCGGGATCGCGGATGGGTGGTTTATCGCAGCCGGCGGCGTCAAAGATGATGGCTTTGAGGCGTTTGCTGCCCATCACCGCACCCAGCCCGCCGCGTGCATTGATGCGGCTGGGGACTTTGTCTTTGTCCAGGTTCTGAATGCCGGCGGTGCGCAGCTGCATTTCTCCGCCGGGACCGATGAGCGAGATGGCAACTTTGTCACCATACCGTTCGCGCAGGCTGCGCGCGGCTGCATACACCCCCAACCCGGCGATCGGTCCGGCTGGCTCAAAGCGCGCGCCGGACGAATCGATAACGAGGATCTGCCATTCATCCCCGGCAGGCGCGCCTTCCAGGATGAGGGCCTGGATGCCCAACAGGGCAATTTGCAGACCGGTGGACCCGCCTGCGTTGCTTTCCTTGATACCTCCGGTCAGCGGGCTTTTACCGCCCACCGAGATGCGGTCGCAGCTGGAGAGCATGTGCCCCACCAACAGTCCGGGCGCAAAGATCAGCTTGTTGTGCGGACCGAGCGGGTCGCAGGTGGGCGGCACCTCATCCAACAGTATGCGCGCCAGCAAGCCGCGCCCGCCCAGGGTTTTCCACCCATCCGGGACGGGCGTGCGCTCCAGGCTGCGCTCATGCACATTTATTCGCCAGATTAGCATGGTTTACCCGTGATTGTGTTTCAATGCGGATTCAAAGATACCCAGGGCTTCGTCAATTTGCTCCGCGGTCACCACCAGGGGCGGGATCCAGCGGATGACGTTGTCCCACGGCCCGCAGGTCAGCAGCATCAGGCGCTGATCCAGGCAGTCATGCGCGGCTGCCTTGGCGGCAGCTTTGTCGGGCTTGCCTTGCGCATCGCGGAATTCCACGCCGACCATCAATCCCAGGCCGCGCACCTCGGCGATGCCGGGGTATTGTGCCTGCAGGTGGCGCAGCCCAGCCATCAGCTGTGCGCCGCGCGCCTGAGCATTTTCCAGCATGTGCTCTTCCTGGATGGCGCGGATGGTCGCCACCGCCGCCGCGGCTGCCACGGCATTGCCGCCATAGGTGCCGCCGTGCGAGCCGGGCGCCCATTTCTTCATGAGATCCAACCGGCTGAACACGCCCGAGATGGGCAGACCGGAGGCGAGGCCCTTGGCGACGGTCATGATATCGGGCTGCACGCCGAAATGCTCCAACGCGAACCAGCGCCCGGTGCGGCCAAATCCAGATTGAATTTCATCCATGATCAGCAACAGGCCGTGCTTGTCGCACAATTCGCGCAGGCTCTTGAGGAAGGCGGCTGGCGGAACCACATAACCGCCCTCACCCAGCACCGGCTCAATGATCACCGCGGCGGTTTCGCTGGGGGCAGTCTGGGTCATGAGCAGGTATTCCAGCTCGTTGAGACAGAAAGCGGTGGTGGTTTCCTCATCCCAGCCGTAGCGCAGCGGGTAAGGATAGGGGGCGGAAAAAACACCGGAGGGCAGCGGCTGGTAACCGGCGCGATAGATCGTCTTGGAGGTAGTGAGAGCCATGGTGCTGGCGGTGCGCCCGTGGAACGAGCCCTGGAAGACGATGATGTTGGATTTACCGGTGGCATGGCGGGCCAGTTTGACCGCGCCTTCCACGGCTTCAGCGCCGGAATTGCTGAAGAAGAACCCGTCGATGGAAGGCGGCACCAGCGGCAACAGCGAGCGGACCAGTTCCAGCATGGGCTGGTGCAAGATGATGTTGGCCTGTCCATGCAGCAGCAGACCGGCTTGCTCGCGAATGGCTTCCACTACACGCGGATGGCAGTGGCCGGTGTTGGTCACGCCAATGCCACAGGTGAAGTCGAGATAAGGCGTGCCATCCAGGTCATAAACGGTGCTGCCTTCGGCGCGGCTGGCAATGATATTCGTGTAATGCGTCCATACCGGGGAAAGATGCGGTAGAACGTCGCTGTAGGTAAGGATTTCCTTTTCCATTTTTATCCTTTGGTTTCAAGCGCAGATCATGGAGCGGCGATGCTGCTTGAGATGATCTGCCGGACTGCCTTCAACAGGCAGTCCGGCAGTGTTGTGACGGTTATTCCTCGTCTCCTTCACTGGCCCGGTATGGATCCACATCTGGGACGCCGGGTTTAATGAAGCGGCGGATGGGGAAGTACAGGACCATGCCCAGCGCCATGAAGACCAGCGCCCAGCCGATAGCCTGCCAGCCTTCTTCCACGATCTGGCTGTAGATCGCCAATAGAATGATGACGGTGGGGCCGAGGGTGGACAGGATCAATCCGATCATCCCGCCGGGGATGGCCTGGCGCGGGCGGTCAGGATCGGTGTAGCGCAGTTTCCACAACGCGGCAAATTCGGCCAGAATGACCAGCGTCTGCAGGAAGACGTCTGCCACCACCAGGAAGGCAAACGCCTGCCAGGAGAATATGGTGAAGATGATGCCGACAAGGACGATGGCAACCCAGGGCGTGCCAAAGCGGTTGTGAACTTTGACCATAAAGCTGGGGAACATACCGTCTTCCGCCAGCGCGAAGGGCACGCGGCTGCCGCCCAGGCTGTTGCCCACAAACAGGCCAATCATCGAGAGGACGGCTGCCATGGTGAGGATGGTGCCCATAAAGCCCGCCAGGGCTGGCCCACCCAGCGCCATGCCCACCCGGTCGCCAATCTGCGGGAATTCCCAGCCGGTCGAACTGGCCGGGTCGGCTCCCCAGGCGTCAAATTGGGATTTGACGGCAGCGATTTCACCGTCGGAGAGATCGTCCAGCGTGATCTCCTCCGGCGCAACGCCTTTGGCCGCCGCAGCGGCTTCAATCTGGGCATCCAGTGCTTCTGAGTCGATGAAGTCACCGGCGATGCCGATGCTTTCATTGCTGGCTTCAATTCCCCACAGCTGCCACTGGCCGTCTGCGCCCGCGCCGCCAAACAGGCCGGCGGTGACCGGCAGGGCGTAGGTGAGGATGGCGGCGATCAGCACCAACGCCATCGCACGCGGATAGGTTTTCTTGGGGTTGACGATTTCGTCGCCGGCAGCCGAGGGCAGCTCCCAGCCCATGTAGTTCCACATGACCACAAACAAGCCGGTGCTCAACGCGCCGAGCAGGGTTTGGCCTTCCGGGAGGAAGGGCAGGGCGATGGTCGTGCCGCTGCGAATCCACTGGATGATGCCGAGGATGGATAAAATACCCAGGGGGGTGATCATCACAATGCCGAGCCAGTTGGTGAATAGGCCCGACAGGCGCGCGCCGCGGATTTGCAGCCAGCTGATGCCCCAAATGATCAACGCCGAAACCACCCAACGCAGGAAGTCGCCGGAGAAATCTATCCCAAAGATATTGGCGCCGGTATCCAGGGGCGGGATGAAATAGCTCAGGTAGGAAGCCGCCCAGACCGGGTAGATGGCGACGTCCAGCCAGGAAACCACCCAGTTGTTCCAGCCAGCCATGAAACCGGCAAAGGGACCAAAGGCCCGCTTGATCCAGTGATAGTAACCGCCTTCGGCGGGCATCATGCTGCCCAACTCGCGCACCATGAGCACATTGGGAAGACTGAATACCAGCGGGGTGATAGCGATGAGCAAGAGCGCCAGGCCCGGACCGGAATAGCCGATCAAAGGCTCAACGCCGAACGAACCACCGCAAACGGTGAAGTAGATCAACCCAAATAGAGGCAGCAGAGTCAACTCGCGCTTCAGCTTGCGCGACTCGGATTGAATGACCTGTCCTTTGTTAGCTGGTTGAACCGCCACTTCGTCACCTCCACAAACCAGATTTACCGGCAGGCTGCTGCGCTGCCGGTTCGAACGTTTTCCGTACAAGGGATGAACTTATTATAGTATGGGTATCGCAAAAACAAACCTCTCCAGGAAGTGTGTTTGTGGCATTGTCCCCGCCGCGTAAACCTCACGCGGCGGGGACAGAGGGTCTGGCTTACATTTCTTTGATCCCGTACGGGAATCCGTAATCCGCCATGCATTCCATGAAGGGGATGGGATCGAAAGCCTCGGGTCCCATCACGCCGGTGCCTTTCCACAGGCCTTTCGCAAGCAGTTCAAAGCCGATTACGGCGTTGAACCCGGTCTGTGCGACGACCGCCTGGCAGCCAAATTTCTCCATGCATTCCTGGTTGTCGGCCACCTGGTACAGGTACACCTGGCGGGGTTTGCCGTCTTTGATGCCTTTGACCCAGGTGCCAGCGCAGGTTTTGCCGAACATGTGGTCGCCAAGATGGGCAGGGTCGGGCAGGCAGGCTGCCACGACGTCGCGCGGGGCCACGCACACGTTTTTGACCTTGATCGGCTCTTTGTTATCCAACCCCAACATTTTAATGGTCTTGAGCACACCGATGAACTGGTCGCCCAGCCCATATTTGAAGGTGACGCGTTTGGCTTTGACCCAGCGCGGTACCAGCAGCACTTCTTCATGTTCCACGTTGACGCATTCGACCGCGCCGATGCCTTCGGGGAATTCAAAGACTTCCGGCTCGGAGAAAGGCTCGGTGGTGTACCAGCCTTTATCCGCTTCCCAGATGACCGGCGGGTTCAGGCATTCTTCGATGGTGGTCCAGATGGAGAAGTTGGGGGCAAATTCATACCCGCGCACTTCCAGATTGGCTCCGTCGCGAATGCCCACTTCTTCGATCTCATCGAACAGATAATCCTGCGCATAACGGGCGAAGACATCCGCCATGCCGGGTTCCACGCCCAGACCGACCAGCGCCAGCAAGCCTTTCTCTTCCCATGCTTTGGACTGTTCGAATTGCAGATCGCCCAGTTTAAGCCCGGTCTGGTGGAAGGGGTCGTCCTCGTGCGGTTCAGAGAGCGACATGGCCATGTCCATATAGTGGCATCCGGTGGCAAATGCGGCCTGGAAAATGGGCATGTTGTACTGCGGATCGCAGGCATTCATGATGAGGTCCACGTTGTACTTGCGGGCCAGCTCTTCAATCAAGGCCTGGTCGGATGCGTCCACCCATTCGCCGGGGAACCGTTGCGGATCGCCCAGGCGGGCCTGCACTTCATCGACACGAGCTTTGTTGTAATCGGCCAGAACCATCATCTCCAGCCAATCGCGCGGTTGCGAAATGCGTGCAATCGCTTCACCGACACCACCAACGCCAACTAATAGAATCTTCATACAATCCTCTCTGTGAATAATCCCGGCGCTTTCGGGGCACGCAGCGCCGGGTTGAAACGCTTAGTGATCCATCTCGTCCGGTCGCAGCTTGCGCAGCGCGTCGCGCAGCGGCAGGATCCCCATGCGGTTTTTGAACGCCAGGGGTTTGTTATCCACATCCAACAAGGGACGCGGCGCATCACGTTTTTGCGTCAAGAGCGATACCACGACCACCAGGATGAGCGAGACCAGGAATGCGGGCACCGAACCGATGTAGGTGGCATCCCAAATGGCCAGTTCCGCATCGCCGGCGTTGATCTCAATGGTGGTTGGGTAGAGCAGCGGCAGAGAGATCAACCAGGTGACCCAACCGCCAATAAAACCTGCCAGCGCGCCAGTCTGGTTGGTTTTCTTCCAATACATGCCCAGCGCGAAGGGCGCGAACATGCCCACCAGGATGACCGTCCAGGCGAAGACGGAGAGCTTGTAAATCGTCTGTGCAAAGAGCGCCATGAGCAGGCTGATCACGCCGATGACCAGCACCATCCAGCGCGTCCACATCAGGTTGGCTTTTTCACTCAGGTTCTTTTTGAAGAACGGCAGGATGTTTTCGGTGAAGACGGATGCGCCCGCCAGGATGGAACTGTCGCTGGTGCTCATCAGGGCCGAAGCCAGCGCGGCGATGAAGATGCCGGCGAGGAAAGGTGACAGGTTGTCTGTGGCGGCAGTGACCAGCAGGAACTCGGTTTGCTCAGGCGCAATGTTGGGGTTCATGGCAAACATGGCGATGCCGATGAGGGGTGAGAGCACGCCGAAACCCAGGTAGAGGATGCCCGCCATGTAGGTGCCGTGCACCGCGGTGGCTTCATTGCGCGCCGACATGGAGCGCTGCATCAAGTCCTGGGCGGCAATGCTGCCCAATCCCAGGGCCATCCAGGCGCCCAGCCAGTAAGTCCAGCCCAGCCCGCCCTGATAGCCCAGGTAGCCCTCGCCGGGGATGGGCAGGAGTGTGAAGGGCTTGGAGACATACAACGAGCCGGCGTTGGCCAGGAAGGCGTCCCAGCCGCCCGCGGCGTTCATCACGCCCACAAAGATGAGCGTAACCCCGCCGGCGGTGAGGAACATTTGCATAAAGTCCAGCAGGGTGTCAGCCCACATGCCGCCCATCATTGTGTACGAGATGACGATGGTCGCCACAAAGAGCATGCCGATCTCTACCGGCCAGCCGAACAGGGCGTGAACGATATTGCCGCCTGCCACGATCTGCGCGGCGGTCCACCCGAAGTAGGTGATCATCTGGATGGCGGCTGCGGCCATGCCCATCCACTTGCCAAAGCGCCGCTCAAAGAAATCCACCACCGTGAGGTAGCGTGCGCGGCGCATCAGACGGATGAAGAAAAAGCCGGAAACGAACAGGCACAGCGCTGCGCCGAATGGGTCAAAAACCACGCCCTGAAAACCGTACTGGTAGGCGGTGGAGCTGGCGCCCATCAAGGTTTCGGCGGCGAACCAGGTCGCCATGATGGATGCGCCTGTGAGGTAGATGGGCAGGCGGCGGCCCGCCACAATGTAGTCGGTGGTGTTGTTCACTTTTCGCGAGGCAAGATAGCCGATCAACATGCGCACCGCAAAGAAAACGACGATGCAGGCCACTATGATAGTCAGGTTTGATGCAGGGATTTCCATGGTCCCCCGTGCCTTTCTTGCTTATTTCTCCTGGGCAATTTCTTTGAGGGTATCTTCCAGCCGGTCGACAACCGCATCCAGATCCGCATATGAAATGATCAGCGGTGGTTCGATGCGGATGGTATTGGCCGAGATGAGCGTGCCAGCCACCAGCACGCCGCGTTTGAACAGCCCCGCGGCGACTTTGTAGCCGTCATGCCCGTCATGGAAGTGCATGCCGATCAGCAGGCCCTTGCCGGTGACATTTTTCATAATGCCCGGATAGCGTTCGATAAGCTCCTTCAAGCGCCCCATCATGTAATCGCCTTTTTGCGCGGCGGTTTCCCACAAGCGTTCGCGCAGGGTCACATTGATGGCAGCGATGGCAGCGCTGCAGGCCAGGGCGCCGCCGCCGGTGGTGGTGGTGTGAATGAAGGGATTGGGGTACATCATCACCTGCCAGATCTCCTCGGTGGAGCAGAATGCCGAAATGGGCATCACCCCGCCGCCCAGTGATTTGGCGAGTGCGATGATGTCGGGCTTGACGTCCCAATGGTCCACGCCCCACATCTTGCCCGTGCGGCCCATGCCGGTTTGCACTTCGTCGGCAATCAGCAGCACACCGTAATGGCGGGTGGCCTCGCGAATGCGCGGCCAGAAGTCATCGGGTGGGACAATGGCGCCGGCTTCACCCTGGATGGGTTCCATGATCACCGCGGCGATATCCACGCCGACTTTGTCACAAATATCAAGCTGGCGTTCCACAGCATCGGCGTCGCCAAACGGCACGTGATAGACCGGCCCGCCGTACAGGATACCAGGCGGCTGACGGTAATCGGATTTGCCCATCATGCTCAGCGAGCCCATGGTTTTGCCGTGGAAACCCTTGAGCGCGGTGATGAATCCGCTCTTTTTGGTGTACATTTTGGCCAGTTTGATCGCGCCTTCGTTGGCTTCGGTGCCGGATGCGCAGAAGAAACTGTATTTGATGTCGCCTGGCAGGATCATCGCCAGCAGGCGCGCCAGAACGCCGCGCAGCGGATCGATCAACTCCTGTGATGGCATGGGGGTGTGATCCAGCTGGGCTTTAACGGCGGCAATCACTTCAGGATGCCCCCAGCCCAGGTCCATCATGCCGTAACCGCCCAGGCAGTCGATGAACTCGCGCCCCAGCACATCATGAAAGCACGCACCGTTTCCTGTCCACTCGGTCATGGCCCAATCGCCGGCTTCGGTGACCGATTTACGGTACTCCAGCCAGCCTTTGTTGAAGTGCTCGGCAAAGTTGTATTGAGATTCCTCAATGATCCACTTGCCGACCTCTTCGGGAACGTTTTTTTGCTTGATGATGTCCAGCCAACGTTCAGAATACTGGACTGCTTGCTTAAATTCCGACCCCATAATGATTCTCCTTTGGCAAGAAAAAACCGCTGATGATACGGGGCGTAAACACGCCAACCGCGGGCAATACCAGAAGAACCGGGTCCATCGTCTCCGCAGGCACCGTTGGGCACGGCCTGCGCTGCAACGTTAAAATGTCGAGTCAGTAATGAGAAAACTGGCGAGGCGGTCAGGCTTGTATGACTGACTCGGGGATGCGCCAGCGGGCATCATCTTTAATAACAAACGGCACCAGCGAGGTGGAAGTGCGACGTACCCCGGCGATGCGACCGATGACTTCAGTGACGAAGGCGTACAGCTCCTGGTTGTTGCGCGCCACCAACTGGATGGAGATATCCCGTTCGCCGGTCGCGCAGGCCACATAGGTCACGGTTTCATACTCGGCTAATTTTTGCGCCAGCTCGACCACCATGCCCGGCTCGACTTCAATGAACACGTCTGCGACCACCGGGAAGCCGATTGCCTTGGGGTCCACGACCGCGCTGACCGTGAAAATTTTGCTTTCGAGCAGCCGTTCCAGCCGGTACCGCACCGCCCGTTCGGTGATGTTCCCGATGGAGCGGGCGAGGTCGGCGCAGGACATGCGCCCGTTTTCGGTGAGCAAATCCACAATTTGTTTGTCGATGCGGTCGAGTTGGTTTGACATATCACTATTGATTTTAGCGAAAAAATCAACAAAAGATAGATGTTTTAATTCCGTTTCGGAAATGCTTAGAAAATTTTAAGGGAAGAAACGGCAAACGGCAGACGAATTTCTCTATAATAGTATTGGAGCTGGTCGGATCGCGCCCGGCAAGGCAGATCCACAGGTTGTAAAAATACCTCCATTCACCCCGAACCATTCGAGATCGTTTGACCGCGTTGGAAAAGAGCAAAGGAGTTCTTATGCCCGGCAGCATTAATCAGCGCATTCTGCATGTCGATCTTTCATCCGGAAAAACCTGGATTGAGACTCCCGATGAGGGCTTCTACCGCATGTATGGCGGGGGAAGCGCGATGGGTGTCGTTTACATCCTGCGCGAAGTACCGGTCGGCGCCGACCCGTTGGGACCGGACAATGTGCTGACCATGTTCACCGGCGTTCCCACCGGTCTGCCCATCTCCGGGCAGTCGCGCCTGGCGATCAATTGCAAATCGCCCATCAGCGGGGCCATTGGCGACTCGCAAAGCGGCGGTTTCTTTCCGGCGGCGTTGAAAGCGGCGGGTTTCGACGGCATTGTGGTGAGCGGCAAGGCGCCAGAGCCGGTGTACCTGTACCTGCACCATGCCCAGGCGGAGATTCGTCCGGCAGGCGGATTGTGGGGCATGTTGACCGCGGACGCGGATGAAGCCATCAAGCAGGAACTGGATGACCCCAAGCTTGAAGTGCTGGGCATTGGTCCGGCGGGTGAAAAGCTGGTGTGCATGGCGGCGATCATGAACATGCACAATCGCGCCAATGGACGCACCGGTGTAGGCGCGGTGATGGGCTCGAAGAACCTGAAAGCTGTGGCGGTGAAGAGCACCGGCAAAGTGGAAGCTGCCAACCGGGCTGCCATCACCGCCATGCAGCGCGGCGGTACAAAGAGCATTGACCAGTACCCGGACGTGAAAGGCCTGGGCCTTAACGGCACCGCGGATGTGGTGGCATTTCAAAATTCAATCGGCTCGCTGCCGACGCGCAATTACGGCATGGGATCGTTTGACGGCTTTGAGTCGCTGTGCGGCGATCGCATGACCGATACCATCCTGAAGGAACGCGACACCTGCTACTCCTGCTCGGTGCGCTGCAAACGGGTGGTGGAAACCGAATTTATGGGAAGCAAGGTTGACCCGACCTACGGTGGGCCGGAATATGAGACGATCGCTACGTTCGGCTCGTACTGCTTGATTTCCGACCTGAACGCGGTGGCGTTGTGCAACCAGATCTGCAATGCATACGGCATGGATACCATTGCGACAGGCGCGACAATCGCCTTTGCCATGGAGTGCTATGAAAACGGCCTGCTGACCCAGGCGGACACCGGTGGGCTGGACCTGCGTTTTGGCAACGCGGAAGCCGCGGTGACGCTGGTGGAGCAAATTGCCCGCCGCGAAGGCCTGGGTGATCGCCTGGCGGAAGGTTCGGCGCGCTTTGCCGAGACGCTGGATGCGCGCGCGCTGGATTATCTGGTGACGATCAAGAAGACCGAACTGCCGGCGCACATGCCGCAATCCAAGAAGAGCCTGGGTGTGATCTATGCCGTCAATCCCTTTGGCGCAGATCACCAGTCTTCCGAGCACGACCCGATGTATGAGGAAGGCGGCTTCCCCCATTATTATGAGCGGCTGGCGCTGTTGGGTTTGAAAGACGTTCAACAACCCGGGGCTATGACGGATGAAAAGATTCGCTTTGCCTACCTGGGCGAGTGCTTCTATTCGGCAATGGACAGCTATTCACTGTGCCAGTTTGTATGGGGACCCTCCTGGCAGTTGTATGGTCCCAAGGAGATGGCGGAGCTGATTTCGGCAGCCAGTGGATGGGATGTGACCGTGGAAGAGATTCTCGCGGTGGGCGAACGGCGCCTGAACCTGATGCGGGTTTTCAACGCGCGCGAAGGCTTCACCCGGGCCGAGGACGTGCTGCCCAAACGCTTCAGCAAGCCGCTGGATGGCACTGGACCTTCGGCGGGCGTGGCCTACCCGGCGGAGGACCTGGAACGCTATAAAGATGTGTATTACCGCTTTGCTGGTTGGGACCCGAAAACCGGCAATCCGGATCCCGCCCGCCTGGCGGAACTCGGTCTGGCGTGGGCTGCCTGAGCGTGCGCATTCAGGTTGTGCTGCATTCCTATCTGCGCGAAAAACTTCCAGCGCAGGCCAAAGGTCGGGCTGCGCTGGATTTGCCCGAGGGGGCCACGGTGGCGGATGTGTTCCACAGGCTGGGCCTGCCCGAACAGGCAGCCTGGTCGGTGAACGGTGTGCTGCAGCGCGATCTATCCTTGCGTCTGGCGGAGGGCGATGAGCTGAGGGTCTTCCGCCAGGGAGCGGGGGGATAAAACCGTACTATAATCAAAACCGCCGTACCCGGCGGTTTTGATTTTCTGGAGGACCTATGCCGCTTACCTTTGACCTGCCGCTTGAGAAATTAAAGACCTACACCGGGATCAACCCCCGGCCTGCCGATTTTGACGCTTATTGGGATGATGCGCTGGCTGAAATGCGTGCGCTGGACCCGCAAGTGGAGCTGGTTCCGGCGGCTTTTCAGACGCCGTATGCCGAATGTTTTCACCTGTAGTTCACCGGGGTGGGCGGCGCGCGTGTGTATGCCAAGCTGCTGCGCCCGCGCCAGGCATCTATGCCGCACCCGGCGGTGGTCATGTTCCACGGTTACACCGGTCAATCCGGCGATTGGACCGACAAATTGCCGTATGTTGCGTTGGGCTACAGCGTGGCTGCGCTGGATTGCCGCGGACAGGGCGGTCGTTCGGAAGACGCCAGTGATGTTATTGGCAACACGCAGAACGGGCACATCATCCGTGGTCTGGAAGATGCGCTGGCTGGACGGCCTGAAAAACTGCTTTATCGCCAGATTTACCTGGATTGCGCGCAGCTGGCGGGGATCGTGATGGACATGCCGGATGTGGATGCCGCGCGGGTTGGCGCCACCGGCGGCAGTCAGGGCGGCGCGTTGACCGTGGCTTGCGCCGCGCTGGAACCGCGCATTGCCCGCCTGGCCCCGGTTTTCCCTTTCCTGTCCGATTACAAACGCGTGTGGGAGATGGACCAGGCCAAAGATGCTTACGAGGAATTGCGCGGTTATTTCCGGCGCTTCGATCC
>JACRAG010000073.1 GCA_016213455.1 Anaerolineae bacterium
ACTGGGCGAGCGCCTGGAACAGCTCCAGGGTCGCTCCACCCAGGGTGAGCCGCGGGAGAGCAACACCACCGTCCAGGACGATTCCCAGCAAAAAAAAACGTAACTGACGGCGAAACAGGCGACACCGAACAGGACGCCAACCAATCCGAGCCGGCGCGACAGGATCCGTTTGACCAGGGCAATCAGCAGTGGTGGAACGGTGGAAAACAGGTCAGCGTCGGCGATTCTTTTGAACCGCGCCGTTTGGACACCCCGCTGGACAAGATGATGCGTCGCAACGCCGGTCGGCGGTCGCGCACCTACACCGACCGCAAGCGCGGGCGTTATATCATGGCGCGCCCGATGGGCCGGAAACGTGACGACCTGGCTTTCGACGCGACCATCCGCGCGGCAGCGCCTTTTCAGCGCCAGCGCGAGGATTTGAAACGCCGCAACCGGGTGGCATTCGCCGTGCGCCCGGGTGATTACCAGCGCAAGGTGCGTGTCAAGCGCGCCGCCAATCTGGTGCTTTTCCTGGTGGACGCCTCCTGGTCGATGGCTGTGGCGGAGCGCATGATCGCTACCAAAGGCGCGATCCTCTCCCTGCTCAACGATGCCTACCAGCGCCGTGACCGGGTGGGGTTGATCACCTTCCAGCGCGATCGCGCGACTCTGATCCTGCCGCCGACCAACTCGGTGCAGCTGGCTGAACGCGCCCTGGCGGAAATCCCGGTGGGCGGTAAGACTCCGCTTTCGGCGGGGCTGGACCTGTCTTACAGTGTGCTGCGGCGGGAAAAAATGCTGCACCCAGACGTGCTGCCGCTGTTGATTGTGCTCACGGATGGGGCGGGCAACGTCTCGATGGGGCACCTGCCGCCATTGGAAGAAGCGCGCTGGCTGGCGAGTCGTATCGCGGAAGACAATGTGCACAGCGTGGTGATTAATATGGAACATGCTGCCTTTGACCAGGGGCTGGCGCAGGATCTCGCGGACCATTTGAAGGCGCCCTGTTATGCGCTTTCCGATCTGCGCGCCGAAAGCCTGTATTACACCGTTCGCCAGGAGATGAACAAGGCAGGCGCATGACGCCTGCCTGAGCCGTGAAATTCTCGGCTTTGCTTTCCTTGCCACTTCGGTTTTTAACTGTTATGATGGATGAAGCATTTAGGAAAGGCTTGGCATGGCAGTCTTACCCGACCAGCAGCGCAACAGTGTCCGCACCATCCTGATCCTGGCTATTGTCCTGGCCGCCCTGTGTTATTGTGTGGGGCTGACTGCAATTCAGGTAACAGAATGGGCTAACCGCCCGCGCACATCCACTCCGACGATCACTTACACGGCCACGGTTACATCCACTTTACCGGCGACGCCGACTTTGACGTTTACCCTGCTGCCCGCGACAGCCACCGGTCTGCCGAGTGCGACTTTTACCCCCAGTCCGTCTCCGACCTTCTTCACGTTCACCCCGCCGCCTACCGCGACCAATACGCCGGTTCCCCCGACTGCCACCGACACGTTGACGCCGGTTCCGCCAACGGCGACCTTTACCGTGCCGCCTCCCACGTCCACCGATACGCCAACACCTTAGAATAAGGATTCTGGCATGCTTGATCTCAAACAATTTTTGAAACAAATCGTTTCTCTGCCGGGTCTTTCAGCATATGAAGACCCGGTGCGCGACGTTATCGCCGAAGCATGGAAGCCGCTGGTCGACGATCTCAGCATCAGCAAATTGGGCAGCCTCCACGGTCTCAGCCGCGGCGTAGGCCCCGAGCCTCGTCCACGCATTCTGCTGGCGGCGCATATGGATGCCATCGGCCTGATGGTCACCCGGGTTTCGCCGGAAGGGTTCCTCTACTTCACCGAAGTGGGTGGAGTGGACCCGCGCATCCTGCCGGCACAGCCGGTGATGGTGCACGGGCGCCGTGACCTGCCCGGTGTGATCGGTCAGCCGCCCGACAAGCTGCTTCCGCCTTCACAGCGTGGCAAACCGGTGGCAATGAACTACCTGGTGGTGGACACCGGCCTGCCCGCCGAGGAAGTGCAGTCTTTGGTGCGGGTGGGTGACCTGATCTCCTTTGGCACGCTGCCGATTGACCTGCCAGGTGACCTGGTCGCCGGGCACACCATGGACAACCGCGCCTCGGTGGCGGCTGTGACCGCCTGTCTGCAGGAGTTGAAGGGCCTGACCCATCTGTGGGATGTGTATGCGGTGGCGACCGTGCAGGAAGAAGAAACCCTGGGCGGCGGATTCACGTCGCCGTTCGAAATTCGACCGGATATCGCCGTCGCCATCGATGTGTGCTTTGCCAAAGGCCCGGGCGTGAATGATTATCGGGGCCAAAGCATGGGCAAAGGCGTGTCGCTGGGCTGGGGACCGAACACCCATCCGGCCATCTTCGAGGGCTTCAAGGAAGTCGCTGATCGCCTCGACCTGCCGTATTCGGTGGATGTGTACCCCACTTATTCCGGCACGGATGCGATGGGCATGCAGATCGTCGCCGAGGGCATCCCGACCATGGTGTTGAGCATTCCCCTCCGCTATATGCACACCCCGGTTGAAGTGATCTCACTGAAGGATATTCAACGCGCCGGCCGCCTGCTGGCGCAGTATATCGCTGGTTTGGACGCGGATTATGTGTCCAAAATCCGCTGGGACGAGGAGAAAGAATGACCGAGACTGTAACCCTCCCCGCTGGCACACCGGTCATTGGCGCGGAGCTGATCGCGCTGCTGGAAAAATTATGCA
>JACRAG010000020.1 GCA_016213455.1 Anaerolineae bacterium
CATGCTTCAGGGCGAGGGCGTCGAGACCGAGGTCATCGGTCATGGCCGCGTCCTTCGCCCGCCCGGCCGCGCCAACCTGATGGGGTTCGGCCGGACGGTGCGCTATCGCAGTCCGATCATCTCCGGGCGGCGTTTCCGCACGGCATCTGCCCAAATACCGGCATTTTTCAACGGATAGCTGGATTGGTAAGCCACATTACAGGCTTCCAACGCGCCTTTGGACCACGCCTCCAGGTGCAGGGTCTGGGTTTCGTTTTGATACAGGTGCAGATAGGCGAATTCGCTGTTGGTGATTTGTACTGCCGCTTCGACGCCGTACCGGAATATTTCATGCTCGCTGGCGTCGCGCATGTCGCTCAACTGCAGCAGGCTTTCCAGCCGCTTCTGGTTGGTCGCCAACAGCTGTTCCTGGTCATAGCGGGTCAGATCATCAGCCAGATAGGTGGCGATGTAATCCTCCCCCGCATGGTGAAGTAATCGAAAGGAGACCAGCACCTGACGGATCGACCCATCCTTGTGCCGGGTGCGCATCTGAACATGGGTGAGCTTTTCACCCGCTTTTAATTTGGAAACAATCAATTCGCGGTCAGCCGCATCCACCCACACATCGAGCAACGGTGAATGCTTCCCCACCAGGTCTGTCGGGCTGAAACCCATCATGGGCTCGATTTCATCACCGGCATAAACGAAAAGACCATCGCTCAATCGCGAAATGGCGACAGCGTTGGGGGAATAGCGGACAGCTTCTTCGATCAGGTCCAGTAAATTCAGGTCCATAATGTTTTCCGCCGCATCCCACTGACGTTGGGTCGAGCGCATGCCCCAAACTCAACAACGCCAGTCCCCTCGTACGGGATGAACAGTCCTCCCATTATACCGACCATTGATTTGAAAAAAAGGTAAGCTTGATATCAAGAATATTGTGATTTTATCGCCGGCTATATATCCTTGTACAATGTTTTCGACTGAACCTGGGCTTACCCGCCATTCAATTTCTCCTGGAGGACATGGGGAGGTCAGGAGGTGAAATGGTCCCGAGGGTTCGCTGCTTGTTGAAAAATTTATGATATCTATTATGATCATTACAACCGTAAGGATTTCAATGAATTGTTCCGGCGCAGAAGGCTGCCGTGAACAAATGTAAAAGGAGATTGGGAGATGACCGAGAAAAATTTCACCCCCCTTTATGAGCGGTTGAAGAGCATCCTGCAGGCTCACGCGGGAGGATTAAATGAACTGCCCGGAGAGGGCGAACGCTACGAATTGACCGGTCCGTACCTGCCAAAATTCAAGAAAGACCTGTGGTTTGGCATGGTCAACACCGGCAAGGCTTACGTCTCGTATCACCTCATGCCGGTCTATATGTATCCGGACCTGCTGGATGGCGCATCCGAAGCACTCAAAAAGCGCATGCAAGGCAAGTCCTGCTTCAATTTCACCAAAATTGATGAACCCCTCTTCGCCGAACTGGATGAGCTGACCCGGCGCAGTATAGAGCGCTGCGTGAAGGAAGGCATTCTCAAGTAGAATAGAGGCATGCCCCGGCGCATCGAAGGCGGCAACGCCATCTACCACTACCTGCAAAAGGTGCTGCTGCCGCGCGATGACGACTTTTCGCACGAACTGGCACTGCGTCTGGTGCTGGATCTGTCCATCTGGCTGCCGGTTGAGCTTTATATAGCTGTACCGGTGCTGCTGCCCTACTGCGTGCGCGACTCAAGCATCCGCAAGAATGAATGGGGCTCTGCCAATCCGCAGGGTTACCTGCGCGACAACAACTCCATCCTCAAGCTGCTCGTCTCCAACTATGCCATCCGCAGTCCGCGCTTCCCATCCTATGACAAAGCCTCGCGCGGGCGCGGTTTCATCGCCAGCCATGCCTGGCGCTGGGCGCGCGTGGACGGCAAACGGCGCACCGCCACCGGGCACCCCCTCACCTACTCCTTCCTGCCCAACCTGGCCTGGCTGCCCGCGCAGATTGCCAAACTGACCGACCATGAAGGCAGCCGCGCCCAGCAGGTGCTGCAAGCAGTCGCCTGGGCGGTGTATGCCCCGGCGCGGCGCGCCCACCCGCCCCAGCTCGCCGCCATCTGGGACTGCCTGCCCCCGCCTGAGATGACCCTGGATCTCGACCCGGCGCAGATCAACACCTATGTGGTCACCCCGCGCTCCATCACCATCCGGCGCAACAACCTGCTGCGCGAGATCGAAACCATCCTCGTCAGCCTGGAAGCCGGCGCGCCCACCGGACCATCGCCGCGCAGCTTTCGCTACCTGGACAGCCTGACCAGCGTGCCGCGCGCAGATACCGCCGGTATGCAGGACTGGTTGTGCACCTACCGCGACTTTCTCCAACACAACTGATCTGCCATGTCCCATCCACTCGACCCACTCACCCAACCCGACAAATATGTAGCCCGCTTCCGCGATGCTGCCCTGTGGGCGCCCTATGTCCGTGAAGTATGCGCCCGTCATAACCTGGACACGCCTGAGCCGATTCGCGCCGCTCGCACCGGCTCTTCCCCGGTTTTCAGCGTCGCGGATCGCTGGCTGGTCAAGTTCTTCGACCCCACCTTCAACGACCTGAACAGCTTCCAGAGCGAACGCGCCTGTGCGCGCCTGCTCACCGCGCATCCGGTTCTGCCCATCCCGACCCTGCTGGGCGAGGGCGCGCTGGATCATCCCGGCGCGCTGTGGTCCTGGCCCTATCTGATTTTTGCCTACCTGCCGGGCGTGGAAATCGAGGAAGTTTATGCCCAGGTCAGTCACGACCAGCACATGCGGTTGGCTCGCGAATTGGGCGGCTGGATGCGCGCCTTCCATTCCCTGCCCCTGCCGAACGACCCCGCCATAACCCCCGGCTGGGACGGCTACCTCGCCGAGCTTCGCCGACCCTATCAGCGCAGCGAGGCGCACAACCGCGCTTATGGCAGCCTGCCGGAGCGGTTTTACCCGCAAATGGCAGACTTCATCCTGCCGCCGGAGCAGCTTATTTTGCCCGGCGAGCAGCCGCACCTCGTCCACGCCGACCTGACCAGCGAGCACCTGTTGGGGCGCATGGAGAACGGGCGCTGGCACACCCTGGCGCTGATCGACTTTGCCGACGCCGCCACCGGCAGCCTGCTTTACGAACTGTGCGCGCTGCACCTTGACCTGTTCCGCTTTGACCGGCGCCTGTTGACCGCGTTTCTGGACGGCTACGGCTACACCGGTCCACGCGGCGCATGGCTGGCGCGCCGCGCCATGTCCACGGCGCTGCTGCACCATTTTGACGTGCTCTACCGGCTGCGTGAACGCCCCGACCTGACCGGCGCCGGCTCGTTGGAAGAGCTGGCACTGCGCCTGTGGGAAGTGTAAACCAGGGAGAACAGTAGATTCCGGCCATTTCCAGTCAAATGTGAACCTGAAC
>JACRAG010000083.1 GCA_016213455.1 Anaerolineae bacterium
TGCGCATGGTCATCTCCGATATCACCTCCCCGGTCTACAACCTGCTGGTCACAGCCGCATTCGCCTATGCGGCTCTCCGGGCCCGGGCAGCATCCAGCCGGCTTGCCAGAGGCTGGGCCATTTTGACCCTCGCGCAGTTTACCTATATGCTCGGCGACCTGACCTGGGCGGTCCTCGAGTTGGGGTTTAACCTTTCGCCCTTCCCTTCCATCGCCGATGGCCCCTACCTGCTTTACTATCCGCTTTTCTTCTGGGGTGTCTCCCAATTCGCCTCCCGATCAACCAGCCCGCTGGAATGGGTCAAAAAGACGTTGGACCTGAGCATCGTGCTGGTTTCGGCCTGCCTGGGATTCTGGATGTTCCTCATCGGCCCGCTCCTTGACCAGGCAACCGCCACACCACTCCTGGAACGGGTTCTCACGGTTGCCTATCCAACTGGCGACCTGGTGCTGCTGTTCGCACTCCTGATGGTTTTATATTTTCGAGCCGACCGTCAACTCACCGCGCCGATCTGGCTGCTGGTTTCCGCCACGCTGGTGACGATCATCGCAGACAGTATCTACAGCTACCAGACGCTGATAGGGATTTACCAGGGCGGCGGCATCCTGGATTTCGGCTGGACGATCGCACTGATTCTCTTTGCGCTGGCAGGCATCCTCCAGGGCAACACCGCCCGGTCCATTCGCTCAGACGACCTGGCCTCCTCCCAGCAATCCACCCGGGCCAGCGAGCGTTTATCACTGGTCCTGACCTTCCTGCCGTATCTGTGGATGATCGCCGCGTATATCCTGTTAATCCAGAGACACTGGCAAACCAATCTACCGATCAGCTTTGAGAACCTGTTCTACGGCGTGGGTTGGATTATCACGTTTACCATCATCCGCCAGATCATCGCGCTTCAAGAAAACGGCAAATTGCTCAACAACCTGCGAAACGCACTGGTGAAAGTGGAACAGCAGACATCCGAGTTGGACGGTGCCAACAAAAAGCTGCGCCTGGAGATTGCCGAGCGCAGCCGCATCGAGGCCAAGCTGGCCCACGACTCCTTGCACGACAGCCTGACCGGCCTGGCCAACCGCATCCTGTTCATGGACCGCCTGGCGCATGCCGTGGAGATCAACAAGCGGGAAACCGGCCTGACCTTTTCCGTGCTCTTTCTGGATATCGACAACTTCAAAGCCATTAACGACGGCCTGGGCCACCTGGCGGGCGACAGGGCGCTGGTGGAAGTGGGCCAGCGGTTGCGCCGGTGCATGCGCAGCATGGACACCATCGCCCGCTTTGGCGGGGATGAGTTTGTCATCCTGCTGGAAAGCGGCGAAAACCACGCCGCCTATATGGTGGCGGAACGCATCCTGGAAGAAGTCAACCAGCCGCTGATCTTGAAAGAATCCGATGTGCAAATCAACTGCAGCATCGGCATCGTCCAGGATATTGCAGGCTACACCAACCCGGAGGACATCCTGCGCGATGTGGATATCGCCCTCTATCGCGCCAAAGAAAACGGGAAAGCCCGCAGCGAAATTTTCACCCTGGACATGCGCACCTCCACCCTGGCCTTGCTGGCGACGGAAAATGATCTTCGCCGCGCCATCCATAATAACGAGTTCGTACTGTATTTCCAGCCCATCTATGCGCTGGAGCAAAACTCAATTACCGGGTTCGAGGCGCTGGTGCGCTGGCAGCACCCCTATCGCGGCCTGTTGCTGCCAGCCGAATTCATTCAAGTCGCCGAGCAGTCCGGTTTGATTGTGCCGCTGGGCGATTGGATTTTGCACGCCGCCTGCACGCAAATGCGAAAATGGCACATGATCTACCCCGAATGGGCGGAGCTTTCCATCAGCGTCAACATTTCCGGCAAGCAGATCAACCAGCCGGATTTTGTCAGCAAGGTTAAGCAGACCCTGCGCTTGTCCGGGCTGGACCCACACTGCCTCAACCTGGAAATCACCGAAAATACCTTCATAGAAAATGTCGGGCTGCTCACCCCACTGCTCAACGACCTGCGCAGCATCGGGGTAACCTTCATGATCGACGACTTCGGCACCGGATATTCCTCCCTGGGCTACCTGATGAACATCCCGGTTAAAACCATCAAGATCGACAAATCGTTCGTGGATGGAATCGCAGCCGGCGACAAGGGCCATGAAATTGTCAACGCCATCATTACCATGGCGCAAAAACTGGGCATGGACACCATCGCTGAGGGCATTGAGGATGCAGCTCAACTGGACAAATTGAAGTTGATGCACTGCGCCCACGGGCAGGGGTATCTATTCTCGCGGCCGCTGGATGTCAACCAGACAGAGAACAAGCTGCTCTTCCACAATTAAGCCGCTTCAGGCAATCGATCGCCTCACAGTCCTTTCCGGTTGATTGCATTTTTCCACCAATGCGCATGGTGCGGGTACAATAGCGGTACAGGCATCGCCCCCATATCGCGCCGAAACGAGCAACCATGACCGCTTCCCTTCCTTCTCACCGTTTCACCGGCATGACCGGCTTCCTCCTCGTCTGGGCCGGGCAGCTCATCTCTGTGCTGGCTTCCAGCATGACTCAATTCGCGTTAACCGTCTGGGCTTATCAGGAAACCGGCTCGGCTCTCGTCCTTGGTGCGGTCAGCACCGCCTTCATCGTCCCCTTTTTGCTGCTTTCACCCATCGCCGGCGTAATGGTGGACAAACACAACCGCAAGTTGATGATGATGGTCAGTGACCTGGCTGCCGTGACCGCCACCATCGGGCTGCTGGCATTGAGCGCCTTCGGGAAGCTCGAAATCTGGCACCTGATCGTGGCTTCGGTGATCAACGGCGCAGGCAACACTTTTCAATGGCCTGCCTACTCCGCCGCCATCAGCACCCTGGTTTCCAAAGACAACTACAGCCGCGCCAACGGCATGATGTCGCTGATCGAATCCGGTCCGGCTGTGCTGGCGCCCATCCTGGCGGGCTTGCTTCTGCCCATCCTCCAGCTGACCGGCATCCTGGTGATCGACGTGCTGACCTTCTTTCTCGCTATTGCCGCGCTGCTGTTTGTCCACGTCCCGCAGCCGCCGCGCAGCGCCGACGGTGAACTGGCTGCGCAGGGCAATTTCTTCGGAGAGATCACCTTCGGTTTCAAATACATCTTTGCCCGGCGCGGCCTGCTCAGCCTGCTGTTGTTCTTCATCTGCCTCAACCTGATCATTGGCCTGTCCATCTCACTTTTCACGCCCTTCATCCTTTCGCGCACCGGCAACAACAGTACCACCCTGGGCGTGGTGCAATCCGCCGGGGCCATCGGCGCGGTGATCGGCGGGCTGCTGGTGGGCATTTGGGGCGGCTTCAAGCGCCGCATGACCAGCATTTTCATCGGCGAGGCGCTGACCGGCCTGTTCCTGCTGCTGATCTTCGGCTTCGGTCGCAGCCTGCCGGTGTGGATCGTCGCCTGCGTCGCCGGGTCGATCTTCCCCATCTTCACCAACGGGGCCAGCCAGGCCATCTGGCAGTCCAAAGTCGCCCCGGATGTACAGGGACGGGTGTTCTCAGCCCGCCGCATGATCGCCTGGGCGGTCAGTCCCATCACCCCCTTGCTGGCCGGCTGGCTGGCCGATTATGTCACCGAACCAGCCATGCGCGCCGGCAGCGGGCTGTCCAATCTGTTCAGTCCCTTGGTGGGTACCGATCCGGGTTCGGGTATGGCGGTGCAGTTCATCCTGTCCGGCGCCGGCTACATGCTGGCGGTGCTGGTGGGCTTCCTGTTCTTCCCCACCCTGCGCAACCTGGAGGACAACGTGCCCGACCACGATGCGCTGCCGCCGCATCCCAATCCCGTTGCCTGACCTCACCCCATAAACCATTCAGGGACTGTCCGCAAGTCGTGGACGGCCCCTCTGTGTTACCCTGTCTTTGGTGAATTGTCCCGGCGGGTAGAAATTTCCCGTATAATCAGGCCGGATCATCACCAAACCTCAACCCGATCAAAGGAGAATTACAATGCTGCAAGGCCTGTTTGGTAACGCCTCAGAAGTGGATGTCAAGGACATTCAAAAAGACCTGGAAGCCATGCTGGTGGACGGAGAACAACTGGTGCGCGCTTTCCGCATCATCCGCGACCTGTTCATTTTCACCGACAAACGCCTGATCTTGATCGACAAACAGGGTATCACCGGTCGCAAAGCCGAATACCATTCCATTCCCTACAAATCGATCAGCCATTTCTCGGTCGAGACCGCCGGCTCGTTCGATCTGGACGCGGAGATGAAAATCTACATCTCCGGCAACATGAACCCCATCGAGCGCGAGTTCAAACGCGGCGCGGACATCAAAGGCGTGCAAAAAACCCTGGCTCAGTTCATCATGAAGTAAGCTGTCATCCGGATGGAGTGGGGACCGCTCACCACGGGCATGGATTGACGCGGCGGCTGAAGTGAATACAATAACTTTATGAACCAGACCGCTTCCGCAACTGCCGCGACTGCCCGCCCAATGAGACGGATCGACCTGGACTAGCTGCGCGTGCTGGCGGTCCTCCTGCTCGTCCCATTCCATTCGGCGTTGATCTTCGTCCAAAATCCCAACTCCATTATGTATGTCAAAGATGTAGTAAATGTGGCAGCGCTGGACGCCACCGCGGGGTGGGTACACCAGTTTCACATGCCGCTCCTGTTCTGGATCTCCGGAGCAGCCGCCTTTTTCGGTCTATCTCGCCGCGGTGCCGGGCAGTTCGCGCAAGAACGCGTCAGCCGTCTAATTTACCCCGCCCTGTTTGGCATCGTGTTCCTCCTGCCGCCGATGACCTACATCACCCAGCGCTGGCTGGGACACAAAATCACCTTCTGGCAGCACCTGGCCGGTTTCTGGACCTTTGGGCCTGATCTGAGCGGCGTATCTGGCACCTGGACGCCGGCCCACCTTTGGTTCCTGCTGTTTTTATTCTTTTTCTCCATCGTTGGACTGCCGGTGTTTTTGCTGCTGCGCAGCCACGCTGCGGATGGCGCGCTGAATGCACTGGCGAAATTCTTCGCGCTGCCCGGCACGGTTTTCCTGCTGGCGCTGCCCATGGCGCTTGCCGCTGCCGTTGACCTGTTGGGGGACAAAAACCCGATCTACTATTTCATCGTGTTCCTCATCGGTTATGTCATGATGACCCGGCCTGCCTACCAGGTCGCCATCCGCCGCGCGCTGCCCGCCGCCCTGGTTCTCGGGGTCATCTTCACCCTCATCAGGCAGCTGTGGCACCCCGGTTTTGCCGAATGGTCGGCTCCCTGGATCGGCTACGGTTTGATGGTGGAATTGAACCGCTGGGTATGGGTATTGACCTGGCTCGGGCTGGGGGAACGCTTCCTCAACAAGAGCGGACCGGCGCTGGCTTACCTTTCGGAAACGTCTTTCGCCTTCTATGTGCTGCACCTGCCCATCAACACGCTGGTTGCCTGGGGCATCATACAGCTGGACATCCCAGCCGGGATTAAATACCTGCTGATCGTCGCTGCCACCACCGCACTCACCTTTGGCGCGGTCGAGCTGTTCCGGCACATTCCACTGGTCAACCGCATCTTCAGCCTGAAGAAAAAGCCTGGCGCGCCTCAGATAGCGCAAGTCCAGGCTTGAGCAGTGCAGCCAACCGGGTCACGACCATCCTGCTGTAGGGACACCCCGAAAATACCCTCATCCGGATTAACGATTCCAACCCCATTCCCCCGCGGGTTGGCGATCACTCCAGCCTGAACTGGCTGCCGCAAACCCTCACAACCCGGCCCGGGCCGCCTTGACCCAGCCCACACACCGGGCAGTCTTCTCAGCGATGGCGTCAAAATCTCCATCCTTGATTGCCTGGGCAGAGATGAGCTTGCTCCCCAGCCCAACCGCCGCGGCGCCGGCTTTGATCCACTCGCGAATACTGGCTTCGCTTGCGTCCACGCCGCCCGTGGGCAGCAGGCGATGCCAGGGGCAGGGCGCCATCACCGCGCTGATAAAGGCCGGACCGCCGGCCGATTCGCCCGGAAAAATCTTGCAGATTTCCGCGCCAAGTTCCTCGGCTGCGCTGATCTCGTTTTCGGTCGAGCAGCCGGGCAGGTAAAGCACCTTGCGGCGGTTGCACAGGCGCGAGATCTCGGGGTTAAAACTCGGCCCGACGATGAAGTTTGCCCCCGAAGTCATGAAGAGCGCCGCCGTGGGCGCATCGACAATCGAGCCAATCCCTAATATCACCGACGGATCCGCTTTGGCAAAGTGCCTGACCAGCTCGGTAAACACCGGGTAGGCCATCTCACCGCGGTTGGTGAACTCGATCACGCGCACGCCGCCGCGCGCACAGGCATTGACGATTTCCACCGCGATCTGTCCATCGCCGTGATAAAAAAGCGGCAGCACCCCGGTATCCAGCAAAAGATTGGTCACATCCAGACGCATAAAACGAGCCATCGTAACCTCTTAACGCGCAACCCGGCCGGAAGCATCTCCGCCCATCAAGGCGGTGACCTCAGCCACACTGACGGCATTGAAATCACCCACAATGGAATGCTTCAGGCAGGCAGCGGCGGCGGCAAAATTGAGTGCCTTTTGGGGGTCCGCGGCGAACGCACGCAAACCATAGATCAAACCCGCCATGAACGAGTCCCCTCCGCCGACCCGATCCACAATGGGCAGGATGTCGTAAACCGGCGCGGTGAAGAAGCGCCCCTTTTGCCAGAGCACGCCCGACCAGGTGTTGTGACTGGCAGAAAGCGACCCGCGCAAGGTGATGGAAATGGTGCTGAGCGACGGGAAGCGCTCCGCCAGAGCCTCACACACAAAACGGTAGTGTCCGGCGTCCACTTTTCCGGCGGTGACGTCGCTTTGCGGGGCGTGGATGCCAAACACCTTCTCCGCATCCTCCTCGTTACCCAGGGCGACGTCGCACAGACCGACCAGTTCACTCATCACCTCTCCGGCGGATTTGCCCCATTTCCACAGTTTGGCGCGGAAATTCAAATCCGTCGAAACGATGACGCCGCGTTCGCGGGCTGCCAGGATGGCTTCGCGGCACACCGCAGCCGCGCCTTGCGACACAGCCGGGGTGATCCCCGTCCAGTGGAACCAATCTGCGCCGTCAAAAACACGGCTCCAATCGATGCTGCCCGGCTGGATGGTGGCAAAA
>JACRAG010000085.1 GCA_016213455.1 Anaerolineae bacterium
TCAAGATTGTTAACCGGCTGGCGGCTCGCAATAACCGCGTGCTGGTCACCCGGGTCAACCAGGAGATGTACCAGGCGGTGAAAGACCACCTGCCGTTCATGGAATACCGTGCGGATGCGCGTGTCTTATTTGTCGATCGCAGCGACCCTGCCGAACGGATTCCGGGCGTCGTGGTGGCAACCGGCGGCACAGCCGATATTCCGGTGGCGGAAGAGGCGGCCATCACCGCCGAAATAATGGGCAGCCAGGTGGAACGCATTTATGATGTGGGCGTCGCTGGATTGCACCGTTTGCTCAACCAGGTCGAGCGGATTCAAAAAGCCAATGCGCTGGTGGTAGTGGCGGGCATGGAAGGCGCACTGGCGTCGGTGATTGGCGGATTGGTTTCCGTGCCGGTGGTGGCTGTGCCCACTTCCGTCGGGTATGGGGCGCACTTTAACGGCCTGGCGCCGCTGCTGGCTATGCTCAATTCCTGCGCGACTGGCGTTTCGGTGGTCAATATCGATAACGGTTTTGGCGCGGGATACCTGGCAGGGATGATCAATCGCCAGTCTAAACCCAGGGAATGCTAAAGCGTGGACGAAGCTCTTAACCAAAAATACAACCGGTTGTTGAACCTGCTGGCGGAACCCCAATCCATGATGGTCGCTTTTTCAGGCGGAGTGGATAGCGGTCTGCTGGCGGCGGTGGCGCACCAGGCGCTGGGCGCACGCATGTGCGCGGTGACCATCCAATCGCCGGTGGAGACGCTGGACGCCGTGGAAGCGGCGCGCTCGTTGGCAGCCCAGGTCGGGTTCGCGCATCGCGTGATCGAATATGATGACCTGGCCAACCATGCTTTCACGACCAACCCGCCGGACCGCTGTTACTTTTGTAAGCAGGAGCGCCTGGGTGAACTGGTCAACATGGCCCGCGCGGAGGGCTTCGCGGCGGTCGCTGAAGGTTCCAACCTGGACGATGAAGGCGATTACCGGCCTGGCAAGCGCGCGGTGCAGGAGCTGGGGGTGCTCAGCCCATTGAAGGCGTGCGGTTTCACCAAAGCCGAGGTGCGCGCATTGGCGCATGAACTGGGCTTGCCTTCCTGGAATCGTCCCAGTGCACCCTGCCTGGCGACGCGTTTCCCCTTTGGCACGCCGGTCACCAAAGAAGGCATCGACCAGATCGCCCGCGGTGAAGCCTACCTGCGCGGTTTGGGTTTCGAGCCGGTGCGCGTGCGCCATTACGGCAACCTGGCGCGGCTGGAAGTATCACCTTCCGCCATCGCGGGCCTGGTGGCGCAAAAAGACGAAGTGGCAGCTTTCTTTAAACAGATTGGCTTTCAGTTTGTCACGGTGGACCTGATGGGTTACCGCTCTGGAAGCATGAATGAAGGAGTCATCGCATGAAACTGGCTTACGTTGACGCATTCTCCGGTGTGAGCGGCGATATGTTCCTGGCGTCTTTGTTGGACGCCGGCGTGCCTTTGGAAGAGATGCAAGCCATGCTGGATCAACTGCGCCTGCCGGAACGTGTGCAGGTGCGGGTTGAAGAGACCCGCAAGGGCGCGCTGCGCGCCGCGCTGGTGACTGTGGATGCGCCGGAAAGCCATCACCACCGCCATTTGAGTGACATCCAGGCGATGATCACTGCCAGCGGACTGCCGGACGCGGTGCAGGATGCCAGCCTGAAGGTTTTCCAGGTGCTGGCTGAGGCGGAAGCGCGGGTGCACGGCACCAGCGTGGAGCATGTGCATTTTCACGAAGTAGGCGCGCTGGACTCGATCGCTGATGTGGTCGGCGCCGCGATTGGGCTGCACCTGCTGGGGATTGAACGTCTGTATGCTTCCGCGCTGCCCTATGGAAGCGGGCAGGTAATGACCGAGCACGGCGCGCTGCCGCTGCCGGCTCCCGCGACGCTGGAAATCCTCAGCCGTGCGCATGTGCCCTTGACGCCTTCGCCGGCGCACTTTGAGCAGGTCACCCCCACCGGGGCAGCCCTGTTGGCTGCGCTGGCGACCTTTGAGCGCCCGGATATGCTGCTGGAGCGCATCGGGGTGGGGGCGGGGCGTAAGGATTTCGCCTGGCCCAACGTCCTGCGTTTGTGGTTGGGGCGCAGCCCGGCAGACCAGGATTTTCCCATGGTCGTGCTGGAAACCAATATCGATGACATGAATCCGCAGCTGTATGGCATGGTGATGGCGAAATTGTTTGAGGCCGGCGCGCGGGATGTATTTTTCACTCCGATTTATATGAAGAAAAACCGCCCGGCGACGATGTTGTCGATCATCGCGCGCCGCAGCGAAGAAGCTGCCCTGGCGCGGATTGTGATGGAGCAAACCAGCACGTTGGGCCTGCGTGTCCAGCCGGTCTATCGCCTGGAAGCCGAGCGCGAATTTCACCAGGTGGATACGTCGTATGGCGCGGTGCCGGTCAAGGTAAAAATCCTGGACGGGCGGAAATTCCATGCCCAGCCTGAGTTTGATGCTTGCGCCCGGATTGCGCAGGAGCACAATGTCCCGGTGGCCGAAGTCTATACTGCTGCACTGCTGGCAGGCCGGAGCCTGTTGATATAACCGGTGTATAGTTAAGGCTAATCCGAATTTATCCAGGTTTTATTGGGCTGGCTTCATTCTTGGGCAGACTGTTGCATGGAATGAACATGGCAGTAAAGTCAATCGTTTTAAACCGGTCATCAGCTCCCGGTGACACTATGCCGGGGGGCGAAAATATTCTAGAGTACCATCAGCGAAAGGATGAATTGGGAGGGCAGGATGGAAGATATCAATTTCACCCGGAATTATTCCGACCTGAGCACACAGCAGGGATTCCAGTTTGAATTCTTCTGCGATCACTGTGGAAACGGCAAGCGCACATCCTTCAAGGGATTTGCGTTAAACAATGTGACCGGCGTGCTCGATACCGCCAGCAGTCTGTTCGGCGGATTGTTCTCTTCCGCGGCGAACGTGTCCAACCGGGTCAGTTCCGCCGCGCAGGAACGCGCTCACGACCAGGCCTTCAAAGAAGCCGTGACCGAAATGCTGCCCAATTTTGTGCAATGCCCGCGCTGCAACCGCTGGGTGTGCCGCGAGCGCTGCTGGAACAA
>JACRAG010000086.1 GCA_016213455.1 Anaerolineae bacterium
AGCCTGTTTCGCGCGCGCGGACCGCATACCGGTATCCCCAACCTGTTGCTGGTCGGCGACTCGATCTTTCCTGGGCAGTCCACTGCCGGGGTGACGCTGGGGGCGTTTCGCGTGGCAGCGGAAATTCGACAAACTGATCGAGCCAGGGTCGTCAGCACCTTCTTCCCCCACACCGGGTTATAACCTCATAGATGGCTTGCACCAGCCGGTTGAATGTATAACCTTTCTTCAATCTTTGTACACGCATTGGACGGTCCGGTGATCCTGGGATATGATATTTTTATTGTGAACCGCAAGCATGCTCGGGTACACAACAAAAAATAACCGCCAGTCAGGGCCTTGACCGCATCTCATCAGGTTGATTTGAAGGAAAATCCAGGTGGGAAGCCGGTTAAATCACAAAATATTGTTTGTTATTGCAAACAAGACAAAAAATACATTACACCAGCCGGCCTGTCCTGTTATACAATCATCACAAACCAGGACAATCCGGAAGCAAGCAAGGGAGTAACCATGAGCAAGAAGATCATCATCATCGGGAGTGGGTTCGGCGCATTGGGTGCCGCAGTCCGTCTTGCCGCGCGCGGCCATCAGGTTGAAATTTATGAAAAACGCGATAAACCGGGCGGGCGCGCCTATGTTTATGAAATCAACGGTTTCAAATTCGATGGCGGTCCAACCGTCCTCACCGCCCCCTTTATGTTTGATGATCTCTTTTCCCTGGCTGGCAAGAAACGCGAAGACTATTTGGAATTCAAACCGGTGAACCCCTTTTACCGTATCTTCAACCACGAAGGACGCCCGTTTGATTACAACAATGATGCCCAGTTCACCCTGAGCCAGATCGACAACTGGAATCCAGCTGACAAGGAGGGCTACCTGCGTTTCATCGAGACCACCAAGCCCATCTTTGAAAAAGGCTTCGTGGAATTGGCCGACAAACCCTTCCTGCAGCTGGCCGATATGCTGCGTATTGCCCCCGACCTGATTCGCCTGCAGTCCTACAAATCGGTTTACCAGTACATCTCCCAATTCGTTAAAGACGATTTTCTGCGCATGGTCTTTTCCTTCCATCCCCTGCTGGTGGGAGGTAACCCCTTTGAAACCACCAGCATCTATGCCATGATCCACTATCTGGAGCGCGAATGGGGCGTGTATTATGCGATGGGCGGCACCGCTGCGATCGTCGATGCGCTGGTCAAACTCTTTAAGGAACTGGGCGGCAAGATCCACCTAAACACCAGTGTCGCGGAGATTCTGGTCAAAGATGAGCGGCATGTCAGTGGCGTGCGCCTGGAGGACGGCAGCATTCACGCTGCGGATGACGTGATCAGCAACGCGGACGTGGCCTGGACATACCGCAATCTCATCCCCGCGCGCTACCGCAAAGTCAACACCGACTCACGGTATGACAAGATGCGTTATTCCATGTCGCTGTTTGTGATTTATTTCGGCACCAAACGCCGCTATCTCGACAGCCGCCTGGCGCATCACAACATCATCCTCAGTTCGCGCTACCAGCCGCTGCTCAACGACATCTTCAACAAAAAAGTCCTTGCCGACGATTTCTCGCTCTACCTGCACATGCCCACCTACACCGATCCCAGCATGGCGCCGGAAGGCTGCGAGTCTTTTTACGTGCTTTCGCCTGTCCCCAACCTGGAAGGCAAGGTGGATTGGCGCAGCATGGCGCCGGTTTACAAAGAGCGCATCCTCAAATTCATCGAGGATCATTACCTGCCCAATCTGCGGGAAAACATTGTCGCGGAGCATTACATCGATCCGCTGCACTTTGAAGGCACGCTCAACAGCTTCCGCGGCGCGGCATTCTCGGTTGAACCCGTTCTGACCCAATCCGCCTGGTTCCGTCCGCACAATCGCTCCGAGGATTTCGACAACCTGTACTTCGTTGGCGCAGGCACCCACCCCGGAGCCGGCCTGCCAGGGGTGCTGTCTTCGTCCATCATCGCAGAGAATTTGATCACCGAAACTGCCTGATGGGGTGCGCTCACTCAGAGGAGTATTACAGGTATGACGACCGACACAACCCTCTTGCATAACACCCTTGCCCGTGTGGAGGCCGCGCAGACTGCGACAGAAGCGGTCATCCGCAGCCATTCGAAGACTTTTTTCTTCGCAACTGCGCTGCTTCCCCGCAGCGAACGAATTGCCATCCGAAGCCTGTACGCATTTTGCCGGTCCAGTGATGATCTGGTGGACTGTGCGCAGACCACACTCCAGGATATGCATCAATGGCGTGAAGAGGTCAACCGGTCGGTCGATGAACAGACCAATCCTGTCCTGCTCTCCTGGGCTGCCGTGCGCCAGCAATACCAGATCGACCGGCGCTATGAAACGGAATTGTTGGATGGGATCGAGATGGACTTGAATTTCAAGCCGTACCAGACCTGGCAGGACCTCGAACAATACTGCTATCGGGTGGCTTCGACGGTTGGGCTGCTCTCCATTCCGGTGATCGGCATGGCAGACGGACACACCATGCCGCAGGCGGCCCCCTACGCCATCCAACTGGGCATTGCGCTGCAGCTGACCAATATTCTTCGCGACGTGGGCGAAGATGCCGGACGCGGCAGGGTTTACTTTCCTCTGGAAGACCTGCGCCGCTTTGGCCTGACCTACGAGGATATCCTTCACCGCGTGTACGACGAACGTTTCGTGGCGCTGATGCGCTTCGAAATTGCGCGTGCGCGAGCGTTATACCAACAATCCCTGCCCGGCATCGCCTTGCTCAGCCGCGGCGCACGACCTGCCGTAGGCGCAGCTGCGCTGCTTTACCGCGCCATCCTGGATCAAATTGAGCGCAAAGCATACAATGTGTATTCTTCGCGCGCCTATACCAGCGGCTGGCAAAAAATCCGCATGTTACCAGGCATCATCTGGCAGGTTCTGACCCTTAAAAAACCCGAATTCCAATAAAACGCCTTCCGGGGGTAAAATCCTTGTGGCGGCGATCCGTGACTCTTCCTTCTCTCGCCGTTAACCCATCCTGCCTACAGGAAGACTGGCCTGAAACATGCCCGCAATTCTCTGGATCCTGATCGGTTTCGTCAGCGGCAGTATTCCTTTTTCTTTGCTGCTCGGCAAAGCGGCCTTGAAACGCGACATTCGCACCTTTGGCGATGGAAACCCAGGCGCCACCAATGTTTTTCGGGCAGGTGGGCGCTGGGTGGGCGCTGCCGCCATTTTGCTGGACGCATTCAAAGCCACCATACCCATCGCCGCGGCTTATTTTTGGGGCGGTCTGTCACCCTCGGCGATGGTCGCCATGGCGCTCGCCCCACTCTTCGGTCATGCTTTTTCGCCATTCCTCCAGTTCCGCGGCGGAAAGGCTGTCGCAGCCATGTTCGGCATGTGGGCTGGCCTGACCCTGGGTGAAATGCCCATCATCATCGGCCTCTTCATGGCGCTGTTTGTCAAGCTGGTGCGCCCGGACGGCTGGTCGGTGATGCTCTCGCTGGCTGGCGGGCTGGCTTACCTGCTATTACATCACCCCGATCCTTTCCTGCTGGCTGTGTGGGCTTGTTCGACCGTCATCCTGGCCTATACGCACCGCACCGACCTGGCTCAACGGCCCCATCTGCGCCTGTTTTTCCACCTGCACAAGGTCAAAACCGATTAAGAACCGCTATTCTCCCGAAAAACTTCACCCAATGACCGGTTAAATTTAAAAAGCCGGTTGAGCCGGCCTTTTGAGCAGTTTACAAGACGTTATGCTTCCCGGTTCCAGCCCGGATTGTTTTCAGCAATCAGCTCTTCGCGCCGCCGCCGGTAGGTCAGGATGATGCGGTCGCCCTGCACAAACTTGTCGCCATTTCGCAGCGACGATTTCTTCGGGATTTGCGAACTCACCACCCGCAAATCCTGGTTGGCGATATGCTTGCTCCCAATCACGCCGAACCAGTTGAACAGGTCTCTCAGAACAGGCACGCGC
>JACRAG010000087.1 GCA_016213455.1 Anaerolineae bacterium
AATTGAGCGTGCTGGATCGTTTGAAGGATGTTCCCAATGGTCAGTACATCGATGTGACTGCCATAACCCCGACTCCGCTTGGTGAAGGTAAAACGACAACCACGGTAGGCCTCAGCCAGGCGCTTGGCGCGCATTTGGGTTACCGTGTGATCACCTGCATCCGCCAGCCCAGCCAGGGCCCAACCTTTGGCATCAAAGGCGGCGCGGCAGGGGGTGGGTATAGCCAGGTGGTGCCAATGGAGGAGTTCAACCTGCATCTGACCGGCGACATCCATGCGATTACTGCCGCCAACAATTTGATGGCAGCCGCCATTGATGCGCGCATGCTGCACGAGTCGGAAGCCACGGATGAGCAGCTCTTCAACCGCCTGTGCCCGGTGGACAAAAAAGGCAACCGGCGCTTTGGCGTGGGGCTGCTGGGTCGGCTCAAGAACCTGGGAATTGACAAAACCAACCCGGACGATCTGACTCCTGAAGAACGCTCGCGCCTGGTGCGGCTGGATATTGATCCTGCGACGATTACCTGGCGGCGGGTGACGGACACATCCGATCGTTTTCTGCGCGGTGTGGTGGTGGGTCATGGTCCTGAAGAAAGCGGGCATGAGCACGAGACCGGGTTTGACATCACGGTCGCTTCGGAATTGATGGCGATTCTGGCGCTGGCGACTGACCTGCATGATATGCGCGCGCGGATTGGTCGCATTGTGATTGGCTTGAGCCGCTCCGGAGCGGCAGTCACGGCTGAAGATCTGGGAATTGCCGGCGCGCTGACGGTTTTGATGAAAGATACGATCAAACCCAATCTGATGCAGACGCTGGAAGGCACGCCGGTGTTTGTCCACGCCGGACCGTTTGCCAATATTGCCCACGGCAACAGTTCGATCATCGCGGATAAGATCGCTCTCAAGCTGGCTGATTTCGTTGTCACCGAATCGGGCTTTGGCGCCGATATCGGCATGGAAAAATTCTTCGATATCAAGTGCCGCGCTTCGGGTTTGACTCCCAGTGTGGTCGTGTTGGTGGCGACCGTGCGCGCATTAAAAATGCACGGCGGTGGCCCAAAGGTGGTGGCGGGAAAACCGCTGGACTCGGCTTATACCGATGAGAACCTGGAACTGTTGGGCAAGGGCCTGAACAACCTGCTGCACCACATTGGCATTGCGCGCAAGTATGGCATTCCGGTGGTGGTCGCGGTGAACAAGTTCGCCACGGACACCCCGGCTGAACTTGAGCTGATTCGCAAGGTTGCTGTGGAACAGGGCGGTGCTGAGGATGCTGTGGTGGCGGCGCACTGGGAGCTGGGCGGTGAAGGGGCTGTGGACCTGGCCAAAGCGGTGGAAAAAGCGTCGCAGAAACCGCGCAATTTCCAATTCCTCTACCCGTTGAATATCTCGATCAAGGAAAAGATCGAGACCATCGCGCGCGAAGTGTACGGTGCGGACGGTGTGGATTATTCACCGGAAGCCGAGGCGCAGATTAGCGAGTATACCCGCCTGGGCTTTGACCGGCTGCCGATCTGCATGGCCAAATCGCATCTGAGCCTGAGCCATGATGCCACGCTCAAAGGCGTTCCGAAGGGTTTCCGCCTGCCAGTGCGCGAAATCCGCGCCTCGGTTGGCGCGGGCTTCCTTTATCCGTTGATCGGCAAAATGAGCACCATGCCCGGCCTGCCGACCCGCCCGGCCTTCTTCGACATTGATATTGATCTGGAAACGGGGCGCATTCTGGGATTGTCATAGACGCCAGGCGGACAACCCTGGCAAGGTAGACATACCTAAACGAATGTTAAACAAAGAGCGGTTCGATGCCGCTCTTTGTGGTTTGTTGTCCTATAATTACATCAGCAACCAAAGTGGCAATTTACTTTGAGCATTTCCGAACCAAATTAGAGGTCTGCCATGGATTTATACTCAGGTGAAGCAGAATCGGTGGATGTGGGCGCCAGGCTGCGCCAGCTCCGTGAGGAACGGGACGTGTCGATGCGCGCGCTGGCTCGCCTGTCAGGGCTGTCGGCCAATGCTTTGAGCATGATTGAGCGGGGGATGACCTCGCCTTCGGTCAGCACATTGACCAAGTTGGCGACCGCGCTTCAGGTGCCGATCACGGCTTTTTTTCGGGCTGAACCGGCGAAAGAGAATATCGTGCACCGTAAAGCCTCCGAACGCACACGCATCCCGTTCTTACGGGGTGTGATCGAAGGGCTGGGTGGCGAGATGTTCAATGGTCGGGTGGAAGCGTTTCTCCTTACCCTGGAAAACGGCGCCTCCAGCGGTCCAACCACCATGATCCATTCTGGCAGCGAACTGGTTTTCTGCCTGCGGGGTCGGATGGAATATGAGGTTGAAGGCAAGCAGTTTGTGCTGGATGCTGGAGACAGCCTGTTGTTTTCGGCCAATCAAAAACATCACTGGCGCAATTCGGGTGGTACGGTGGTTAATGCGATTATCGTCATCTCGGCGTTTGACGAGACTGAACGACCGAGTGAATTTCATGTGGCAGCCGCCCAGGCGGAATCGCTCTCAATGGATGAATTGGATGCGCTGGACCGTCTGGAAGGGGATCCCCCCGAGGAAGTGTAAATGGCTCGACCTGCTGCAATTTATCCGATATCCATTGGCCGGGATGAAAATGGACGCCTGACCCTGGCAGGGCATTCGCTGGTGAGCCTTGCGGTGCAGTATGGAACCCCGCAGTATATTTACGACGCAGCGACGGTTCGGCAGCAGATCGGGAATCTGCAAAAGGCGATGGAAGATCGTTATCCAGCCAGCGTGGAAATTACCTATGCTGCGAAAAGCTATTTTTCATTGTTGTTTGCGCGCAAACTATCTCAGATGAATGTCGGAGTGGATGTTGTGAGCATGGGCGAGTTCCGGATTGCTCAGAAAGCCGGTTTCCGACCCACGCGCATTCATCTACATGGCAATAACAAGAGTGAAGAAGAACTGCTTGAAGGGATCGACCAGGCGATCCAGGCGATTGTGATCGACAGCCTGGAAGAACTGGAGTTTGTGGCGGCGCTGGCTGCCGAACGGCATAAACGCCCGATGGTCTGGCTGCGCATCACCCCCGGCGTGGATGTGGATACGCATCCTTATCGTAAGACCGCCCACGCTCACAGCAAATTTGGCCTGGGGGTTGCCAACGGGCAGGCGGCAGAAGCCATCCGCGAGGCCAAAGCCAACCCGCACCTGCACCTGACCGGCCTGCACATGCACCTGGGCTCGCAAATCTTTGAGGTGGAGCCATACCAGCGCTCGATCCGGTTGTTGATCGAGCTGGCGGAGTCGTGCGGATTTACCCCCAAGGAGCTCAGCCCCGGGGGTGGACTGGGCGTGCCCTATCACCCGGATGACCTGGAGTTCAATATGAACGCCTGGGTGGATGGGGTGATCGAGACGGTACGCACAGAATATGAGAAAAGAAACTGGCGTTTGCCCAAATTGGTGATTGAGCCGGGGCGCTGGATCACTGCTCGGGCGGGCCTGGCGGTGTACACGATCGGTTCAACCAAAAAAGGTGCGGACGGCAGCGCGATTGTCTCCGTGGACGGCGGTATGGCAGACAATCCCCGGCCCGCCATGTACCAGGCCAATTATACCTGCATGGTGGCTGAGAAAGCCGCCGCGGCGCTGGCTGGGCGTGCCCGAATTGTGGGAAAGTTCTGTGAGTCGGGGGATGAACTGATCGCCGAGACCTGGCTGCCCGAAGTGGAGCGCGGTGACCACCTGGTGGTTCCGGCGGCTGGTGCTTACCAGTTGAGCATGTCCAGCAATTACAACCTGGCGCCCAGACCGGCGGTGTTGTGGGTGGAGCAGGGAATGGTGGAAGTGCTGCAGCGCCGAGAGTACCCCGAAGAATCTGCGTGGTGGATGGGCCAGTAATCCCAAAAGTAATCAGAACCTATCCGAAAATTATTTCACCCACCCGCCCCGCCCCCAGGGGCAGGGAGAAAAGGTTTTTGGAGGTCGTTTGCTGCACAAAGTGCA
>JACRAG010000012.1 GCA_016213455.1 Anaerolineae bacterium
ATTTGCTGGCCCAGATGAGGGTTTCATGCGCGTTGGTAAAGCGCACGCCGCGAAAGTTGGGCATGGGGTTGGTCTTGATCCAGGCGATGTCGTTGAGCATCCAGAACCCCAGATCCTGCAGAATGGCGCCGATGCGGTAGATGTTATGGTAGGAGCCAATCACCCACAACGAGCCGTTGTCTTTGAGAACGCGTTTGCAGCCAGTCAGCCACTGGCGGGTGAAGGTGTCATACTCGGCAAAACTGGCGAATTGGTCCCAGTCATCGTCCACCGCATCCACGCGGGTGTGGTTGGGTCGGAAAAGCTCCTGTTGAAGCTGCAGGTTGTAAGGTGGGTCGGCGAAAATCAAATCCACCGACTTTTCCGGCAGGCTGGGCAGCACATCCCGGCAATCGCCGGGCAGGATGCGTTCGATGGGCAGGGCAGGGTCGACTTCGGTCATCATCTGCGTTTATTGTACAACAAGCTGAAAATAGTACAGCCTGGAATAGACGTAGAAGTGTCAAATCCAGTCCTGAAATTGTTAAATTGACAGTTAAACTTGACAGTGATATATTGTAACTGTAAGTTTGAAAGCGTGAGGAGCCGCAATGGATGAATCGATGGATATTCAACAACTGGTTAATCGCTCCGGCGTACAGCGGCGCAACATCTACTTTTACGTCCAGCAGGGCATCCTGCCTGCCCCCGAAGGCGCCGGGCTGGGCGCGCGGTATGGGGAGGAGCACCTGCTGCGCCTGCGCCTGATCCCGATTCTGCGCCGCGAGGGACTGCGCCTCGACCAGATCCGCGAGCAATTGAGCGCAATGAGCGCCGATGACATGCGGGCACGCCTGGCGGACGAGCCCCATCCGGCGCTACTTCCGCAGCCGTCCGCACCACCGCCGGTTGCCTTCACCGCGGGCGAAGCCTGCTTGCGAATTGATCTGCCGGGTGGTATGCAGTTGATTGTTCCCGCGCAGCTGACGGCTGAAAACCGACTGCGCCTGGAGCGCATCCTGGCGGCAGCCGGGGTGCCGGTTTTACACAAAGCGTGACCCTGAAGGAGACCCTAATGACGACCAAGCCTGAGACCTATGAAAAGCGTGAGATCGGAATGCTGGTGATCGCCGGGAAATTGGAATCCGCTTTACCATTGGAGCACACGGCGGTGACGGTGACCATTCAGGGACCGGTAGCCAGCCTGGCGGTGATCCAGCGTTTTGGCAATCCAATGAAGATCCCGGTTGAGTTGGAATACCTTTATCCGCTCCCGGCGGATGCCGCGGTGGTTGATTTTGTCCTGCGCATGGGCGACCGGGTGATTCGTGCTGACCTGCGCGAGACGGCGCAGGCGCAGCAGGTTTATGCGGAGGCGCTGGAGCACGGGCGTCAGGCGGGATTGTTGGAGCAGCGCCGCCCCAACCTGTTTGCGGTGCGGTTGGCGAATGTGCTGCCCGGCGAAACGGTGTCCGCAGAGATGCGCCTGCAGCAGCGCGTGTCTTTTTCCGGGGACGGGGTTGAGTTTGTTTTCCCGATGGGATTAACCCCGCGGTATGTCAGCCCGGATGATCAGGATGCCGGCAAGGGCGTGAACGCGCCGGTGGCGGGCAAGGCTGAACCGGTAGGCCCGGTGGAGATCAGCGTGATGGTGGATGCAGGCGCAGCGTGCACAGACCCAACCAGCCCGAGCCATATGCTGGAGGTCACCCGCCTGGACGAACGCCGCTTTTCCACACGCCTGGCCGGGCATGTCATCCCGGATCACGATTTTGTGTTGCGCTACGCGGTGACCGGTGAAGAGGTGAAAAGCGCAGCCTGGACCGCAGCGGGGAAAGACGGGGGAACCTTCCTGGTCAGCCTCTTGCCGCCCCGTTCGGACACAGCGATTACCGCCCCCCCGCGCGAATTCATTTTTGTGATGGACCGCTCAGGTTCCATGGGCGGCGAGCCGATCCTGCAGGCACGGAATGCCTTGCGCGCCTGCCTGCGCGCCCTGAACCCGGAGGACAGTTTTTCCATCCTGTTCTTTGACCACGAAGTGGAATGGTATGCAGTGGAGCCCCAGCTGGTGACCCAGGCTGCCGTGGAGCAGGCAGATGCCTACCTCACCGGCGTGGAAGCGCGTGGCGGCACGGAGATCACCGCTGCGCTCAGCGCAGCCCTGGAGAGGCCGGCAGACCGGAAGCGCATGCGATTTGTGGTTTTTCTCACCGACGGCGCGGTGGCTGCCGAACAACGCACCCTGGATGTGCTGCGCTCCAGGTTGGGCGATGCGCGCGTGTTCACCTTTGGGATCGGGTCTTCGGTCAACCGGGCCTTGCTGGCGCAAATGGCGCGCCAGGGCCGCGGTGCAGCCGAATTTTTGCAGTCCAATGAAGATATTGAAGGGGCGGTGATTCGCTTCCAGGACAAAGTCTCCTTCCCGGTGATGACGGATGTGCATCTCGAAGCCGCGGGTGGGCAGGTGTGGGATGTGCTCCCAGAGCGTTTGCCAGACCTGTACCTGGGACAGGCGCTGGAGGTGTGCGGCAAGGTGCGTTGGAAGGGCGCTGCCGCGGTCCGGTTGACCCTGACCGGCAAGGTCGCTGGAAAGACTGTACGGCTGCCGGTGGAACTGCCGGTCAACCGGGTTGAAGATGCCGCGCTGTCGCGCCTGTGGGCGCGCGCACGCGTGGATGATTTGGTGGAGCAGATGCAGTTGGGGCTGTTGAACGCGGAGCATACCCGCGCCGCAGTGATTGAACTGGCGCTGGCACATCGACTGGTCACGGAATACACGGCCTTTGTGGGGGTGGCCGATGGTCAGGTGACCAGCGGGGGCAAGCCGCTGACGATCGCGGTGGCACAGCCGCTGCCAGCCGGGCTTAACTTCCCGGCGGGCACGCCGCAGCTGCCGCAATTCCAGCGCATCCCCAACCCGGCAGCCAGCCCGATGGTGGCGATGGCATCCATGAAATCCTCGCCGCGCTCGCTGCGTTCTTCGGCGGATGCGACTCAGCTGCCGTCAATGCCGCCCATGGGTTTCGCCGCGAAGTCGATGGAGGGTGAAAAAAGCGCCATTCCAGATCGGGAAGCCATCTTACGCAGGCTGGCGCGCAGCCAGCATGTTGACGGCTCGTGGGAGGGGGATGTGGCCTGCACTGCGGCAGCGTTGCTGGCGTTTGTGCGCGCCGGAAACAGTACCGCACACGGCAGTTACCGGCAGTCGCTGCGCAAAGCGCTGGCGTGGCTGGAGGCGCACGCAGGACAGGGGTTTGCCCGGTTTGCCCGGGCGCGAGCGCTGCGCGAGCTGGCTGAGACAGGCGGGGTCAAAGAGCTGATCGCGCTGGCAGAGTCAGCCCATACGGCGCTGCCGCAGCCGGTCACTCCGGCGGAGAAGGCTGCCCTGGGCTTGCCGGTGGTGGAAAAAATGGTGGATGAGTCGGAAGTCTGGCGTGTCGCCGGGCTGCAGGGCCAAATGCCGGAAGGTGAGATAAAAATGCCTGCCACAGTCGAAGCACAGACCTGGCGAGCCGTTGCGCAAATAACGATACAATAAAGCGGTCGAACTATTGGCGATTGGAGACAGGCATGGCAGAGGCAAAACGGCTGGAAAGCGGCGCGCTGGCGCTGTATCGTGGCAAGGCGGCGCGTGTGATCCGGGGCGGCGAACGCATTGAGATCGACCTGGGCCGCGAAACGCTGCGCGTGCGCGAAAAGGACCTGGATCTGCTGCATCCAGGTCCACTGAACAGCCTGAGTGAGCTGACGCCTCTGCCGGGAGAGATGCGCGCCGCCTGGGAGATCCTGGCGGGCAGTGAAACCAGCCTGGCTGAGTTATCCGAACTGGCTTTTGGCCGCTTCACGCCCGCCGCGGCCTGGGCTGCCTGGCAGTTTGTGGTGGATGGACTGTACTTCACCGGATCGCCGGAGCGCATTCGCGCTTTAAGCGAAGCCGAGGTAACGGCAATTCAACGCGCGCGGGATGCACAGGCGGGAGAAGAGCGCAGC
This sequence comes from Anaerolineae bacterium, assembly GCA_016213455.1. GTDB lineage: Bacteria > Chloroflexota > Anaerolineae > Anaerolineales > Anaerolineaceae > Anaerolinea. The sequence continues at coordinate 3,973 of JACRAG010000012.1, forward strand.
TGGTCGGATTTTCTGGAGAGAGCTCGCAAGGGTGAACGGGCAGCGGAGAACGCACGTTACTTGAAGGAACTGGAACCTCTGGCTTACGGCGCCCCGGTGCGTTCGCGCGTGCTGCGTGAACTGGGGCGCGCCGAGACTCCTGAAAGCGCCCATGCGTTGCTGCTGGAACAGGGCATGTGGGATGAACGCAACAACCCCCACCCGCGTCGATCAGGGCTGCCATTGGCCCCGCCCGACCTGCCTGTGCCGGCGCTGCCCGATGAACCCCGGCGGGATCTGACCCACCTGGCGGCTTTTGCC
>JACRAG010000074.1 GCA_016213455.1 Anaerolineae bacterium
CTCTGAGGCGGAAGATTACCAGAATAATCTGCAGCAGCGAACGGAAGAGCTTTACAGCATTCCGGACGCCATGATGGATGACGATGGATTGATCGAATGTTCTGCGTTGATTTTGCGCGACATGCTGGTCTACCCGCGCATGATCTCGCCGATATTCATCAGCCCGGGACCGAATATGCTGGCTGTTCAGGATACGCAGGCGACTGAAGAAACCCTGATTGGCCTGGTGCAGCAGAACCCGGATATCGATGAACCCACCGTTGGCGATTTCCTCCCGATTGGTATCGAAATCGCGGTAGGGCGTTTGCTATCCCTGTCGGATGGCAATAGTTCAGCCCTGGTTCAGGGGCGCCGGCGGGTTGAGATCGTCGAATTTATCCAGGAAGAGCCGTATTATCGGGTGCGCGCGCGTCCCATCATCGAACCGGTGGAAGTGGATCGCGAGATCGACGCCTTAATGCGCACGACTCGCGACCTGTTCGAGAAATGCGTGCAGCTTGACCGCAGCCTGCCTGATGAAGCGCACCTGTTTTCCATCAACATCCCGGAACCGGGCTGGTTGGCGGACATGATTGCGACTGCCATCTCGCTGCCGTTCAAAGAACGCCAGACACTCCTGCTGCTGCCGGATCCGCGCGAACGCTTGAAGCGGCTGAACTGGCTGCTGGCACAGGAGCTGGATGTTTTACAGCTCGAAGATGAAATTCAGAACAAGGTTCAGAACGAGGTTGACCGCAGTCAGCGCGAGTTTTACCTGCGCGAGCAGATGAAAGCCATTCAGACCGAACTCGGCGAGGGTGACGTCTGGATGCGTGATGTGGCTGACCTGAAGGAAAAGCTGGAGAAGACCTACCTTCCGGAAGAGGCCCGTAAGGTGGCGCTGAAAGAATTGGACCGGCTGGTGCAAATGCCGTCCATGGCGCCGGAAGTCGGCATCATCCGCACCTATCTGGATTGGATTCTCGAGCTGCCGTGGAATGAAACCACAGAGGACAACCTGGATGTGAAACATGCCGGGGATGTTCTGGAAGAAAATCACTTCGGCCTTAAGGATGCCAAAGACCGCATCCTTGAATATATTGCGGTCCGCAGCCTGAAACCGCGCAAACTGCGCCAGCCCATCCTGTGTTTTTCCGGGCCTCCGGGCACCGGGAAAACCTCATTGGGGCGATCCATCGCTGAGGCGTTGGGGCGCAAATTCGTGCGGCTGTCTTTGGGCGGCGTGCGTGACGAAGCAGAAATTCGTGGTCACCGGCGGACCTACATCGGTGCGCTGCCGGGGCGAATTTTGCAGACCATGCGGCGGGCAGGCACGTTGAATCCGCTTTTCATGCTGGATGAGATCGACAAGTTAGGCGCGGATTTTCGCGGCGACCCGGCGGCGGCTTTGCTCGAAGTGCTCGACCCGGAGCAGAACAATGCCTTCTCAGACCATTACCTGGAAATATCCTACGATCTTTCCAAGGTCATGTTCATCACCACTGCCAATTCGCTGGGGAGTATCCCGCCGGCGCTGTTGGACCGAATGGAAGTCATTGAGTTCCCCGGGTATATCGAGGAAGAAAAACTGGAGATCGCCCGCCGTTATCTGATCCCGCGCCAATTGGAAGAGAGCGGTTTGGAGACGGAAGAGGTGGATTTCCAGGACCTTGCGGTGCGCCGCATCATCCGGGAATACACCTACGAAGCCGGCGTGCGCAACCTGGAGCGGGAGATCGGTCGAATGTGCCGCAAGGTGGCGCGTTTCAAGAGTGAGAAGAAGGCATTCCCGCACCGGCTTACCCCCGCTGTGGTAGAAAAATTCCTTGGCCCGGCGCAGTTCTTCCAGACGGAAGCTGAACGCCAGGATGAGGTGGGCGTGGCAACCGCCATGGCCTGGACGGAGATGGGCGGCGAGATCATGCCTGTGGAAGTGCTCATTTTGGAAGGTAAAGGTAACCTGCAAATCACCGGCTCGATCGGTGAGATCATGCAAGAGTCGGCCCAGGCAGGTTTGTCTTATCTCAAGGCGCACTGCCGCGAGTATGGTTTGGAACCACAGCTGTTTGAGGGATTGGATATTCACATCCATGTTCCTGAAGGTGCGGTACCCAAAGATGGGCCGAGCGCAGGCATCACCATCGCAACGGCGCTGGTTTCAGCTTTCACGGAACGCAAAGTTTATCGCGACCTGGCGATGACCGGCGAAATCACCTTGCGGGGGCGGGTCCTGCCGATTGGTGGGGTGCGCGAGAAGGTGCTGGCAGCTCATCGGGCTGGATTGAAAACTGTCATTCTTCCCGAGCGCAACAAGAAAGACCTGGTGGATGTACCCAAGAAGGTTCTGGCAGATCTCAAGATCATTCCGGTGACGCAATTTGACCAGGTGCTGGAAGTGGCGTTGTACCCGGTCGAAGACCCACCGCCCGTACCGCGCTGGAAGGTCAAAGACAAACCCGACAACGACGATGATGAAGATTAACCTAGCGTAAAAAGAAATACCCCCACGTGAACTGCCCCCTGTAGGGTAGACAAAAAAAGAAAGCGGCCTCAAGGCTAATTAGACAGGCATCTTACCTGGTAAGGTGTCTGTCTTGTTTTCCATTGTATCCGTTCATGGTTAAAGAAGTGAATATATTCCTCCACGA
>JACRAG010000082.1 GCA_016213455.1 Anaerolineae bacterium
AGGGTGCTGAAGTCGTCCGAGAGCGCCGCCGCCGAGATCCGGTAGTGCTTGGCGATCGCCTGGAGGACGTCGAATTCGGAGGCGAACCTCCTCTCGACGATGACGCGACCGAGGGGCTCGTGCGTCTCGCGCTGCCTTTCAAGCGCCGCGCCAGGTCGTAGGTGAACATCACCTGGGCCTGCTTGGATTGATAATAAGCCGCCTGCATATCGAATTTGCGCTCGCCGTTCAGGTTGCCAAAATCGATATCGATGAACGGCATGGTCACCAACCCCTTCGAAGCCACCGTGATGATGCGGCTGGGCGCGGACGCCTTCAAACAGTCCAGAAGCAGGTGCGTCAGCAAAAAGACACCCACATGATTGGTCGCGAAGACCGTTTCCACACCGTCGGCGGTCAAAACGGGGGTTTTCAAGGAATGGTCAAAGTTGGCGGCGTTGTTGATCAACACATCCAGCCGGTCGAAACGCTGCTGAAAATCCTGCGCAAAGGCGCGAATGGATGCCTGCGAGGAAAGATCCACGGGCATGAGAAATACACGGTCACTGGCTGCCGCCTGTTTGACCTCCTGCAGCGCCTGTTCACCGCGTACCAGCGAACGGCAAGCCATCACCACCGTTGCATCGCAGGCAGCCAGTTGTTCGGCAGCCGCTTTGCCGATTCCGGAGTTGGCCCCGGTGACAATGACGACTTTATTTGTGAGGTTGTATTTCATCTGCGTTCCTCGTTAATCTTTCCTGGGGGTTCCCAAACCCGATTCCAATAGATCAATCATCTGGTTGAACTGTGCCTGCACCTGCGCCTCGTGCAGCGGATAACTGCCAGTAGCAGCAATTTCATCAGCGCTCATCCCAATGCGCTCCGCCAGGTAGCTGCCCAACTGGGTCAGAACAGCGGTGAACAGGTAGGCGCCCGCGGCAACATCCACATCCGCGCGGATTTCGCCGCGCTGCCTGGCTTGCTCGATCAACAGAGCAAAATAGTCCTGTGTGGAGCGGCGCGCCAGGCGCAGCATCTCTTCTGGCAGCGGGGATTTGCCGTACACCGCCCGGTAACCGACCCGGGCCAGCTTCGGGTAAAGCAGCTCATACTGCGCCAGCGCGCCAAACATACTGCGCAGCATTTCAAAAAAAGTCTGCCCGTCGGCGGTTGGGACGGCGCTCATCATCTCGCGTTTTTTTTGAATCGCCAGTTCCAGCAGGTACCGGTAAAGATCGGTTTTGTCCTCAAAATACTGGTACAGGCTGCCTTTGGCGATACCCGCCTGCGCGACGATCTGCGAAATGGAGGCACTGTCGAAATCGTTCCGCGCAAACTCCTCCAGGGCGCAATCCAGAATGCGCTGGCGTTTGTCATCCGGCAGGTTGAAGAAAGTGGCAGATGGCATGGACGCTTCCTGTTATCAATGTGACTGGTCGGTCATATGACCGACCAGTCACATTATAAACCGGTTCCTGCAACAATGCAATCCCCTGCCCGGTTAAAATCACGGCTTCACAAAGTCAAAAAAATTTGCCCCACCCCGGCCCGCCCCAAAGCTTGGCCGTGGTGGGGTTGGTCTTTGGGACTTTGTGAAGGCCCTGCGGTTAAAATTGAGCGGGGCCTCCGCCCGGACAGGCAGAAACCCCGCTGCAAGTTCTTGCAATCTTTGCGATTAGAAGAGGAAATTCCAATACAACATGGCCCAAACCATTGCCATCGCCCACAGGCTGAGCAGGCTGTAGCCGATCCGGCCTTTGACGCTCCAGACGCGTTTCAACCACAGCGCGACACAGCTCACCAGCATGCCCAGCGCGAAAACAGCCAGCAGCGTGGTCAGCACCGAAAGGAAACCGAACACCGGCGGCACCTCAAAGAACAGGTTGGGCACCCCGAAGGCCGGGTTGACATCCGCCATCTGTGAGCCAAAAATGACCAGGAAGATCAGCCAATCCAGACCCAACAGCACGGCAAACCATTTCGCCAGCCGTTCCACCAGCGACCGGGGAGTCTGGTCACGCAGCCGGCGCAGCGCCCCTACCCCCCAGCCGATCAACACACCCAGGAAAAGCAGCGCGCCGCCGATCATAATCGTGAGGGTCAGGCTGACCTGCGCGTACCAGGGTGTCTTGATGAATACAAACGGGCTGGACGGATACAGATAGACCTGCCAGCCTTCCTGCTTCATCACCAACCGGCTTTCCGGGTTGCCGCGTTCCACCAACAGACCCGGCTCGACCTCCACAAAGCGATTGACGGAGCCCATGGCATTGACCAGCACATCCTGGTTGGCATCCACGCTGACGCTGACCGGGGTGGTCAGGCGCAGAAATTTTTCGATCCCGGTGAAGTTGCTGCGTGCCAGGAAATACTCTCCGGCATACAGCCCGGCCCGCTGCTCAAAATCCTGCGTCACAGCCGGATCATTCACCTCGCCGGCGGGGAAATAACGGTCATAAAAAGCCTTGACCATGCCTTCTACGGCTTTCGCTCCGCCCGTGCCGTTGGTCGAGATGAACAAGCCCACATTGCGTTCCGGCAGGAGAGTCAGGCTCGAATGGAAAAGGATGGTGTCGCCGCCGTGCGATACGACGTACTCCCCGTTGACGCGGCTCTCAAAGAACCCGTACGCCATGCCGGTCAGGCGCGCATCGTGGCTGAAGAGCGGGCTGTGCATTTGTTTGGCTGTCGCCTCCTGCAAAATGCGCGTGTCACCGTAACGGCCATTCTGCAAATGTGCGACCATGAACTTTGCCATATCCAGGCCGGACGCGCTCAATGCCCCGGCTGGGGTGCCCAGCACATATTCAAAGCTGCCTTTCACATAGCGACCGTTGGCATAGTTGTAGCCTTCAGCCATGTCCCCCGCCAGGTTCTCCGGAAGCGGCTGGCGGAACGTGGCATGGGGCATGCCCAGCGGGGTAAAAATATTCTGCTCGATATAGTCAGCATACGGGATGCCGGAAACGCGCTGCACGATATACCCCGCCAGTGCGGTGCCGTAGTTGGAATACGCGCCAAACTTGCCGGGAGGGAAAACCCGCGCCGGCAAGTTGTCTTTCAGATACGCTTCCAACGAAACAAGCTGCGAGGCTTCCAGCTTGAACAAATTCTCGCCCTTGTCCTCAAATCCGGGGGTATGCGTCATCAGATGGCGCAGGGTGATCGGCTCGGGAAACGTGGCAGGGATGGTGAAATCCAGGTAGGTATTGACATCCTCGTCCAGCGAGAGCCGGTCCTGTTCCACCAGCTGCATGACCGCCGTCCAGGTGAACAGCTTGGAGACCGATCCGGGCCGGAAGAGGGTGGTCTCCGCATTGACCGGAATGCGCTGCTCAACATCCGCGTAGCCGTAGCCTTTGCCCAGCGCAACCTCGCCGTCCCGCACCACCACAACCACCGCGCCCGGCACTTGGTTAGCAGCCAGCTCGGCGGTGACCACACCGTCCATGAAAGCTTCCAGGTCGTCCATCACCGGAGACTGCGCCGCCGCGATTCCCGGCCCGGACGCCAGGAAGGCGGTTATTACAAGGAAAACCAACCCACCCCGCAAGATCTTGTGGAAAATTGGATTTGCCATCTTATAATCCTTTCAATCCGATGGAATCACAGCGTCTGGCGAACGAACAGACAGCCTATACCATATACGCAACAGCCCATTCCAAGGTCGTATCCAAGCCTTGCCGGAAGGTCCAGGCCCCAGCAGCACCCGCTCAGTACCCGTTCAGAGGGTACTCAGGAGAACCAGACATGATCCACTATCTCACTTCTTGCGAATTCCTCACCCCGGAGCAGTTGACCGGCTTTTTCGTCGGATGGCCCAATCCACCGTCAGCCGAAACCCACCTGCGCCTGCTGCGTCAGAGCGGCGCGGTGGTCCTGGCAGTGGATGAATCCACCCGGCGCGTGGTTGGCTTCATCTCCGCCCTCACCGATGGGGTGCTGTCGGCTTATATCCCGCTGCTGGAGGTGCTGCCCGAATATCAGGGGCAGGGCATCGGCCGCGCGCTGGTCGAACACATGCTGGCGCAGCTCAAAGACTGTTATATGATCGATCTGGTGTGCGATGATGAACTGCGTCCCTTCTATGCCAGTCTGGGGCTACGCCCTGCCGCCGCGATGATTTTGCGCAATTATTCACGCCAATCCGGCGGTGAATAGCGGGAGCGGCGATGGATCTATGGCGAAACTGCCAGTTTCACTATCAA
>JACRAG010000077.1 GCA_016213455.1 Anaerolineae bacterium
CAGGCGTTGAATCTCAGGATCGGACACAAATACACCCTGCAGGCGCACCGGAGCCGGTGAATCGGGAGCCTGGAAGAGCATGTCGCCGCGTCCAAGCAGGCGTTCCGCGCCGGGCTGGTCCAGGATCACCCGGCTGTCGATGCCGGATGCCACGGCAAAAGCGATGCGCGAGGGGAAATTGGCCTTGATCAGACCGGTCACGACATCCACGGACGGGCGCTGGGTGGCCAGAACCAGGTGGATGCCGGTCGCGCGTGCCAGCTGAGCCAGGCGCGTCAGGCTGCGTTCGGTCTCATCCGGCGCAAGCATCATCAGATCTGCCAACTCATCCACCAGCACCAGCAGATAAGGCAGAGTTGGCGAATTTTTCTTGTTATAGTCCACAATATTGCGCGCCCCGACCTGGGAGAAACGGTGGTAGCGTGCATCCATCTCGCGCTGCACCCACTGCAATGCCCCAATGACGCGCTCCGCATCCACCACCACAGGCGAGAGCAGGTGGGGAATGCCGTTGTAGCCGGTCAATTCCACCCGTTTGGGGTCCACCAGGATCATCCGCAGCTCATTGGGTGAGTTTTGCAGCAGCAGCGCGGTTAGGATGGAATTGACACAAACCGATTTACCGGAACCGGGTGTTCCGGCGATCAGTAGATGCGGCATGCCCGCCAGGTCATAGGCTACCGGCTTGCCAGCCACGTCTTTGCCCAAAGCAAATCGCAGCGTGGAGCGGATTTTGGCGAAATTTTCACTTTCGAGCACTTCACGCATCATCACCCGGCTGATCTCGGCGTTGGGCACCTCAATTCCGACATAGGAACGGCCCGGTACCGGCGCCTGGATGCGAATTCGCGGCGCAGCCAGCGCCAGCGCCAGGTCATCCGCCAGTGAAACGATTTTGCTCACCCGCACCCGCGTCCGCCCATTGCGGGTCTCCAGAAAATCCGGTTCCACCCCAAACTGCGTGACCGTTGGGCCTTGTGAGATCTCGACAATGTGCGCAGGCGCGCCAAAAGATGCCAGGGTCTCTTCGATCAGGCGTCCGCGCTCATGTTCCACATTGGATTTGACCGACTCCACGGTCGGCGGGTCGAGGATTTCCTCGACTTTTGGCATCACCCACAGCGGGTCGCGCTGCGTTTTTACCTGTGCAGTTGCCGATCCCGCGGCATCCGCAGACTGCGAGACAGCCGCCGGGTTGGCAGCCTGAGCTCCGCGCCCACGGTTGGGTCGTGCATTGGCGCGGACCGGCTGAGCCGGTCCACTGCCCGCGATGGGGGTGAAATCGGGGGGCAGTTCATGCGAAACCTGCTCATCCTCCTCTTCATCCATAACGGGTGTAGAAAGCATGCCCCGTACCGGAGCCTGGCGCTCTCTGGAACTGGCTGCAGATATTTGCTCAGGAGGGCGTTCTCTCTCAATTTGTTGATTGATGCGCCCCGTCAAACTTGTCACCGCGCCAGCGATCTCACGCATGGAAATATCCAGGGTCAGCACCAGCGCCAGCAGGAACCAGGCGACCAGCAGCACCCACGCGCCGCCAGTGCCCATGGCGCCAACCAGCAAACGCTCAAAAATGGCTCCCAGGAAACCGCCGCCTTCACCCGCATCAGCCAACGCCCACCCTCCTCCGGCAACCAGGTGCAGAATGGTCAGCACGTTGAGGTACAACAGGATGAACCCGGTCAGGCGTTCACCGGATGGCGCAGGAAAACGCTCGATCTTGCGCAGAACCAGCCACACGCCAACCAGCATCAGTCCTAGCGGCAGGATGAATGCCCCCATACCGCCCGTCTGACGCATGGCAGTCACCAACCAGCGCGTGAGTACGCCGTGTTCTTTGGAGAGCAAAATCAAGAAGGAAAACAGTCCGGCAACCGCCAGGACGATTCCCAGGATGTCAATTTTGCGTTCAGCGCTCAGGCTTCTCCACCAGGTAGAGATCGCTGACTCCTGCGGCGCGGGTGCGGCGGTCTTTCGAGAAGAACGCGAAGTAGCACGCCCGGTGGATTTGTTGCTGCTTTTTTTGGCAGATGCCATGCCGCTGGAATGGGAAGAAGCGCTTCCCTGAGCGGATGAAGTTTTGGTCGGTTTGGGTTTGGGCTTGTTGGCCAAGGGTCAGATCTCCACCTTGTATTATAGCACGGGCATTCTAAGAAAATTAACGGACAATGGGCGGCCTGTGCCGCCCATTGCTAAATATTTTGGAAAGGGATTTACCACCAGATGCGGAAGTATGTCGATGTGGTCACCGAAGGGCCTTGGGTCAAGGCGGCTGTAATGTCCACTCTAACGATTTGGGTGGGCTTGTAAGGTCCCACCTTGAAGGCGGTCTTGCTGATTCCAAGGCTGTTGGTCTCGCCCAGACGATCGGTGAGCACCTGACCATCGGGCAAATGCAGGGTCATCGTCACCAATACACCTTCGACAGGCTCCAGCGATTGATCCTGTACGACGATGAAGATTTCCTGGTTGTCATTTGGCGCCACCAACGGATGGGCGGCAAATGCGCGCACAACCAGCTGCAAACCTTCTTTGTCTGGAATATTGTCGGAGAAATTGGGATCGGACTTAAACAGGGAGTAATTACGGTCTGAGTCCAGCTTACCCAGGTCGGTCAACATCACACGCATGCCGGCTGGATTTTCCGGCCACCATTCCATGCGCGCCCGTTCAAAATATTGCACAAGGCGACCGCTGGAAAGCTTTTCGAGCCGGGAAATCGGTTCGCCGAAATACACTTCACCGTTGTATTCGTCATAGAAGGTGAGGAATTCGTAGCAAACCGGAATCTCGCGGCTGGGATACATCCGGCAAGCCCCGGTGGTGAACGGCAGATCGACTGGCGTGCCGCGCCGGGTTTCATCATAGAGCCATACTCCCAGCGGAGCCAGGCGAACCTGCTCACCTTCCGGCGCTTTTGGGTCCAATTCCATGCGCACCCGCTGGAAATATTGGACTTTCACCCCTGGTAATACCGGGTGATTGACCACATCCGTGATGGGGTAACCAAACAGGACCAGGTACTGATCGGTATTTTGATAGAACTTCAGAAATTCACCCGACACGGAGTGTTGCGTTTGGGGAAAATACCAATCCCCCTCACCGGTGATTTGCTGAACAGGCTGTGCGCCCATGCACACAACCACAGCAAACACAGAAAGGAGCATCAAGAAACGCAATCGGGTGGACATAGGGTGATTATTTCACAGGTCTTGGTTTCGGACAAGTATTATTGATACACGAACCACCTTAAAAATGCGTAAATATTAAGGTTTTTCGGGATTGCAATGAAATTGCAATTGTGCTACGATGATAGTGTCTTCCTCGCCGGTAGCCCCCCTCTACTGGCCAGGGAGATCTTTTTTAAACCGTTCTCCGGCTGGCACTTTCCTGTTGTTTTTCCCACTCCGCAACTGCGGCGCGCAACAAATTTTTCACATCACCCTCGGGCAGCGATCCAACACCTTCGTACACCTGTGTGCCAACCCGCACAATCACGCCCCGGCGTGGATCCTCGGTGAGGAATATGCGCTCATTTTCAAGCGGTGTCCCCAGCAACTTGGCCTGGAGGACCTCATCAATTTGTTCCACGATGCTCTTGTGTCGTTCGCGTTTCACCTGCGGTTGTAGCGCATCCGCCAGCACATTGGTCATGCCATTAATCACCAGGCTGGGGGCCGCGGGCAATTCGTTGGTCACGGTGGGGATCAAGGGTGTCACCGGCGCGACTGAAACGACGGGAGCAGGTTCGCCCAACTGGTAAGCCAGGCCCATCCAGTTGGCAGTGGCGCGCAGCGCAGCCTCGATGGATTTGCGGTCGTCCATGGTCAGCAGTGCTTTACTGTGAACCAGTCGATTATGGTTCACTTCCACGGTCAACTCATTTTCTCCCGCGCCCTTCCAAACTTTGAGCATGGGCATCAGCGCAACGGTCGCCGGGTTTGGCTGTTCGACAGGCAGCGGTTCAGCGACAGCTTTCACCGGTTTGGCTTCAGGCGTCTCAGCAAGCTCTGGTTCTTGCTCTTTCTTCTCGCTTTTGGAGCGGGAAAAACCAGCCACGATCCAACCGAAAACGTACCCGATCGTCAAACAGACGATGGCAATGATCAACAACATGGATCCGGAAGTAGCAGGCATCCGTATCACCCCTCATAATTTAGAAAGGAATCGTTTTGATTATAGCACGAGGCATTTTGATTACCGAGATGTGCCTGCCAATCGAAATTAATTTGTAATGTTGGTGGGATTGGAATCAGTAAAGACCTGGCAATGGGGGCAAAAATGCGTCCCACGCTGCCCCACGACGATACGCTGGATGGGTGTTCCGCACACCGTGCAGGGCTCACCGGTGCGTTGATACACCGCGAAATGGTTTTGAAAGTCGCCACCGCGATATACCCAGTCGATGCTCGCCCCATTGCGCCGGATGCCTTCCTGCAACACAGCGCGGATCGCCTGTAACAACTGCGCCGCCTGCTGCGCCGATAAGCTGTCCGATGCCGTGTGCGGGTGGATTCGCGCCATGAACAACGCCTCGTCTGTGTAGATATTACCCAACCCCGCCAGAAACGATTGGTCCAGCAATAGCGGCTTGATTTGGCGACGGGTGGATTGCAGCTTGCGATGAAATTCACCGGGTGTAAAACTGTCCTCGAGCGGCTCAGGACCCAGGCCGCCCAACACCGTCCCAGAGTCCCGCACCAGCCAAATTCGACCAAACTTACGTGCATCATTGAAAACAAGGCGCGTGCCGTCCTCAAAAAGGATCAACGCCCGATCATGGGGGAGCAGTTCCTCCTGCTGATTTTCAACCCGCAGGTCGCCGCTCATGCGCAGATGCACCAGCAGCGTATCCACATCCAGCCGGATGACAATGAACTTGGCGCGGCGATCGACCGCAATGACCCGCTGACCGGCGATCGCCCCATAAAAGAGCGGCGCAGTTGGTTCAGCCAGGGTGCGCTCCCATAGCAGCTCTGCCGATTGGATGCGGCGGCCTGGCAGCGCCAGGGTGGTTGTCGCTCCGTTGCGCAAATTTCTAACGACGGTTTCTACTTCTGGTAATTCGGGCATGCTGATAAAAAAACCGCCTTGCGGCGGTTCTCCTCGATCTTATTCGTTAAACATTTCGCCGACGCTGCGACCTTGATTGGCCCGCAAGATCACCTCCCCCAACAGGGGAGAGACCGAGAGGATCTTCAAACGATCGCCGAACAAAGCGCGTTTTTCGGCAGCGAGCGGAATGGAGTCGGTGGCAATGAACTCCGTCACCTGCAAAGCCGCCAGCCGCTGGGCAGCGCTGCCCGAGAAAACCGGGTGCACGAAAATGGTGTAAATATTGCGCGCACCATAATCCTTGAGCAGGTTTACCGCCTGCACAATGGTTCCGCCGGTGTCAATCTCATCGTCCACCAGCACGCAGTCGCGGTCGCGTACATCACCGATGATGGTGAGCGCCTCAGCCTTGGCGTCATTGGCAACCCGGCGTTTCTCGATGAAAGCCATGGGGGCGTTGATGCCGGCTGCGAAATTGCGGCCCTTTTTGGCGAAACCCAAATCGGCAGTCACCACCACGGGCGACTGCATTTTATGTTTGATCGAATTGAGATAATCCAGCAGGATGTGGAAAGCGGTCAACACGTCGCCAGGGATGGTGAAGAAGCCCTGAATTTGACCCGCGTGCAGGTCGAGGGTGATGTAGCGGTCAGCGCCAGCAACTTCAATCATGTCGGCAATCAGGCGCGCGGTAATCGGCACACGCGGCTGGTCTTTTTTGTCCGATCGCGCATAGCACAGGTAGGGAATCACGGCAGTGATGCGCGCCGCCGAGTCAAGCCGCAAGGTTTGCAGCATGATCAGCAGTTCCATCAGGTTGCGGTGCACCGGCGCAGAGGTCGTCTGGATCACATAGCAATCCTGCCCGCGTACCGAGCTGTGCAGTTTGACGAAAAGATTTTCGTTCGGAAAGGAGACCACATCACGGCCACAAACCGTGACGCCGAGATATTCGGCTATTTTAGCGGTCAGTTCGGGAGATCCGGTGCCGGCATAAAGCTTGATGTCACCGTACATTCTCTCGTGTCTTGAATGATGCATGTTCTACTTACTCCCACAGACAATAAAAACCTCTCCGGTCACATTCCGGGAGGACGTTGATACTCAAAAATCACTGTCCTGCCACTCGTCGCGTAAAACAGACATCAGCAGCACATCATGATATTGACCGTCGCGGTAAACATCCTGGCGCAGGCGGCCCTCATGAACAAACCCGGCATATTCATAAGCCTTGATGCCGCGAAGATTGAAGTCATACACCCGCAGGAAAACCCGGTGCAGATTGAGCGTATTGAAACCATGGCGCAGCATCAACTTCATCGCTTCCCGACCGTATCCGCGGCTCCAAAACTCTTTTTCACCGATGAGTATGCCAACTTCTGCGTGACGATCGGCCCAATTGATGTTCATAAATGAAGTGTTGCCGATGGGTTTCCATTCCTCACCTTCGCGCGCTTCGATCACCAGCACATGCTCAGGGCGCGGGCTGCGCAGCATCGCGTCAAACCAGCCTTCTTCTTCCGCCTGCGACATCGGCAAGGACATGGCAAGATATTTACGCACCTCCGGGTCATTCAACCAGCGGACGAACATGGGAATATCTGTACGCTCTGCAGCGCGAAGCCGGATCCGGTTTGCATAAATCATGGTCAGCGAACCTTTCTTGCATGCGTATTATAACGCCAACTCTGGGTTAAACCGTGAACGATATCAAATATTGAAAGGTTTTTACAATGTTGTCTAAGCCAATGAAAAAGCGCTGGAAGGATACCGAAATATCGTTCACAGCGCTTTGAAAATCTACCCGAAAACTCAGACCGGTTTGGCAGGCGGCTCCACGTCCACCTTAATGTGCAGCTCTTTGAGCTGCTTGTCCATTGCCAGTGAAGGCGCATCAGCCATCAGGTCGCGCGCAGCCTGGTTCTTGGGGAAGGCGATCACCTCACGAATGTTCGCCTCGTCTGCCAGGAGCATGACCAGCCGGTCCACGCCAGGCGCCATACCGCCATGCGGGGGTGCGCCATACTCAAACGCATCCAGCATATGCCCGAACTTGAGCTGAATATCTTCTTCTTTCAGCCCCAACAGTTGGAAAATCTTCAACTGAATGTCGCGCCGGTGGATGCGGATCGATCCTGAAGCCAGCTCATAACCGTTGCAGACCATGTCATAGGCATCCGACAGGATCGAACCGGGATCGGTGTCGAATTTGCCCAGGTCTTCCATCTTGGGCATGGTGAAAGGATGGTGAGCGGCATCCCATTTCTGCTCTTCTTCGTTCCACTCAAACATCGGGAAATCCACCACCCAGGCGAAAGCCATGACATCTTTATCTGCCAGCTTCAGCCGGTCGCGGAAGTGCAGGCGCAGCCCGCCCAATGTCTTGTTGGCTACCGCGCGTTTATCCGCCACAAACAGGATCAAATCGCCGGTAGCGGCGCCGGTGCGCGCTTGCAGCGCTTCCACCTCTGCCGGGGCAATGAACTTCTGCGCAGTGCCCTTCACACCTTCCGCCGACAGCGCCAGCGTCGCCAGGCCTTTGGCGCCAAATTCTTTCGCCAGGCTGGTCAAATCGTCCACTTCTTTGCGGGTGTATTCTGCGCAGCCAGGCACGACGAGGCATTTGATTACGCCGCCCGATTTAAGCGTGTTTTGGAACACCATGAAACTGCTGGATGCAAAGACATCGCTGACATCGTACAGCTCCATGCCAAAGCGCAGGTCAGGTTTGTCGCTGCCAAAGCGATCAACTGCCTCGGAATAAGAGAATTTGCGCCAGGGCGAGGAGACCAGGCGTTTATGCGGCGCGACCGCGGGGATCATCGCGGTGAAGAGACCTTCCACCAGATCCAACACATCATCCCGCTGCACAAAGGACATTTCCAGGTCCAGCTGGGTGAATTCCGGCTGGCGGTCGCCGCGCAGGTCTTCATCGCGGAAGCAGCGCGCAATCTGGAAGTATCGCTCGATTACAGCCACCATCAACAACTGTTTAAGCTGCTGCGGTGACTGCGGCAGGGCGTAGAAATGACCCGGGTGGACGCGCGAGGGCACCAGGTAATCGCGCGCGCCTTCCGGTGTGGTTTTGAAGAGCATGGGGGTCTCCACCTCGATGAAACCGCGTTCATCCAGGTAGTCGCGCATGAACTTGACCACTTTGTGGCGCAGTACCATGTTGCGCTGCATGCGCTCGCGGCGCAAGTCGAGATAGCGATATTTGAGACGCACGTTTTCGTCAACGTCTTCGTCTTTGTTGATCACAAACGGCAGCGGCTTGGCCGGGTTCAGCACTTCGCAGGCTGTCACGTCAATCTCAACCTCGCCGGTGGGCAGGTTGGGATTCTCAGCGCCTTCGGGGCGCTGCCGGACAACACCAGTCACCTGCAGCACCCATTCTGCCCGCGCATCCTGGATCACTTTTGCCGCAGCATTCGCCGGATTACCCACGATCTGGACCAGGCCAGACCGATCGCGCAAATCGATGAATGTTACGCCGCCGTGATCACGCTGGCGGTGGACCCACCCGGCGACCGTTACGGTCTGTCCGATGTGGGCGGCTCGCAGTTCGCCGCAGTTGAGTGTCTTGTACATAGGATGGTTCCTTCTCTAAAAGCTTGAACTTTCATTTTAACACAAACTTCACTCCCTGATCTGGATAAAATTTCAGGCTCTCCCAGGGCTAATCGCATCTAAATCATCAGATGCATTTCCTGCCCTTTTTCACTCCACCCGGCTCCTCTCCGCGGCATTTGCCGCGAAGAGGGGGAGAAAAAATTTTTTTGTGAGATTGCCCTATTTCAGGCTCTCCTGGTTTGCTCTAAGCTGGCTAATGACGGCAGGGCCGATCAAGGCGAACAAAAAACGCCCACACACGGGGCGTTTGGACATCAGTGAAGTTGATTGTCGGGCAGCGTTTATTTCAGCAGGCGTTCAACCGCCTGCGCGGGCGATATTTCACGTTGAGCGAGTTGGTGCATCATTTCACTCAACCGCTGCTCGCCCACCCGCTGCAGCCATTGTGCTTTCAACTGGCGTTGAAGCAGGCTGTCAAACTCAGCCGTCAGGCGCGCCTCTTCGCGCTGCGCCCACTTGCCGCTTTCGCGCAGGTACATCCGGTGATCTTCCAACGCAGCGAGGATGGCGTCAATGCCTTCACCGGTCGTAGAAGTGGCGCGCAGCAGCGGGGGGCGCCAGCTGCCTTCGGGCGCATGACCATACGCCATATCCAGCATCATATCCAATCCGCGAAGGGTATTTTCCACGCCTGGCAGGTCAGCCTTGTTGACCACCAGAATATCGGCAATTTCCAAGATCCCCGCCTTGATCGCCTGAATGTCATCGCCCAATCCGGGCGCATCCACCACGATCACGCTGTGCGCCAGCCGGACGATATCCACTTCGGATTGCCCTGCGCCAACCGTTTCGATCAAAATGATGGAAAAACCGGCTGCGTCCAACACCTGGGTCATGGCAGCCGTGGTGCCAGCCAGCCCCCCCACCGAACCGCGGGAAGCCATCGAGCGGATGAACACGCCCGGATCGCCAGCCGAATCCTTCATGCGCAGGCGGTCGCCCAGCAGCGCCCCACCGGAAAATGGACTGGAAGGGTCCACTGCCAGCACCGCCACCCGCGGCGCATCCGCCCCACCCCGGTTGCGCAAAGCCCGCGCCAGTTGGTTGGCTAGCGAACTTTTTCCGGTCCCCGGCGCACCGGTGATGCCCACCAGGTGGGCTTTGCCCGCATGGGGAAAAAGACGCTCCAGGGACTGCCGCCCCGCAGGCGTGTCATTTTCCACCTGCGTCAGCAGCCTTGCCAGCGCCAGCCGCTCGCCTGCCAGAACGCGATCGGCAAGATCCATGGTTCAGGCCGCTTCAGCCGATAGCGCTGCGCGGATGTCGTTGACCACCTGATCGGACGCTGTGCCTGGGCCGTAAACCGCATGCACACCGGCAGCCTGCAGCGCGGGGATGTCTTCTTCGGGGATGATACCGCCCACAAAGACTTTCACGTCCTGCTGGCCGTTTTGGCGCAGCAGATCAACCACCCGCGGAGCCAGGGCCAGGTGCGCACCCGACAGAATGCTCAGGCCCACCACATCCACATCTTCCTGCAGGGCTGCTTCGGCGATCATCTCCGGGCTTTGGCGCAGCCCCGTGTAAATG
>JACRAG010000078.1 GCA_016213455.1 Anaerolineae bacterium
ATTTTTCGCTGTCGCTGGCAAACCGGTCGATGGGTGGGTCAAAAAGGGGATGGTTGTGTAGTGGGATTGAACTCATGAAATGGATTATAACGCAATCCTCCGAGGGTACTTTTCCGGGATGGCGGGCATGTTATACTTGAAACTTGTAAGAAAACACCCCACCATCCCCATCCCACAGCTCTTATTTCTTGTAAAGCAAGATCATACGCAGGCTTTGGGATTGAAAGAACAGGCATTTGCGATGAAAACCACCGTCCCACCACCCTCCCTTCAAGTGCTATCTTCCCCCGCCTGGAAGGATTATGTCTTGCTGGACAGCGGCAATGGTCGCCGGTTGGAAAAATTTGGCGAAGTGATTGTCATACGCCCGGATGCTGAAGCCATCTGGACTCCGGCGCTCCCGGATAAGGATTGGCAGGCAGCCGCTGCGCAATTTGTGCCCGGGCAGGAAGAGAACGGCGGGCATTGGGAGTGGAAGGGACCTGAGGTAACGCGCTGGCCTTTGGAGTACCGCGGAATGAGATTCTGGCTGCAGCCGGGAGGCTCCAAGCAGTTGGGGGTTTTTCCTGAACAGGCAGTGCAATGGGATTGGATTGAAGCGCAGGTGAAGGCTGCGAGCCGGCCCGTACAGGTGCTCAATATGTTTGGTTACACCGGTTTGGCATCCTTGGCGGCGGCGCGCGCAGGCGCGGCGGTGGCGCATGTGGATGCTTCGCGCAAGGTGATTGGCTGGGCGCGCGAAAATCAAGCGTTGAGCGGGCTCGAGTCTGCGCCGGTCCGCTGGCTGTTGGACGATGCACTCAAGTTTGTGCGCCGTGAAGGCCGGCGCGGCAGTGGATATGATGGACTGATCCTGGATCCGCCCAAGTTTGGGCGAGGACCGAAGGGTGAAGTGTGGGAGTTTTATAAATTACTGCCTGAACTGCTGGATGCCTGTGCGCAGGCACTCAGCGCGCAGCCGCGCTTTGTTCTGCTGACCGCTTATGCGGTCAAAGCCTCTTCAATTACGTTATATTACGCCGTGGAAGAAATGATGCGGCGTTTTGGCGGTCACACAGAAGCCGGAGAAGTGGTGTTGGTGGAAAAGAGCGCCGGACGCCAGCTCTCCACAGCGATATTTGCGCGCTGGAGCGCATCATAATGGAGGAGAAGCCCATGTCGGAATGCAAACGAATTGCCCTGATTGGCCCCGGCGCGATGGGAGAAGCCATCGTCGGCGGGTTGCTGCGAAAAAATGTCACCAACCCGGAATGCATTCGGGCATCGGGTCCGCTGGCAGCGCGCGTGGAAACCCTGCATACGTGCTATGGAATCCAGGCTTATACGGATAACCGGGCGGCAGTGGATGGGGCAGAGGTGGTTATTCTGGCGGTGAAGCCGCAGAAACTGAGCCGGGTAATGTCCGGGCTGCAGGGTTGTATTTCCCCCGATGCGCTGGTTGTTTCCATCATCGCGGGTGCTACCATTGCCACGCTGGCTGAAGGGCTGGCACATCCTGCAGTGGTGCGCGCCATGCCCAACACCCCCGCACAGATCGGCGAGGGCATCACCGTCTGGACGGCGTCGCCGGTTGTTTCTGAAGAGCAGTTGGCGCTGGCGCGGCAGGTGCTGCAGGCGTTGGGGCAGGAAGTCTTTGTGGAAGAAGAAAATTATCTGGACATGGCGACTGCGCTTTCCGGCACCGGACCAGCCTATGTCTTCCTGTTCATGGAGGCGCTGATCGACGCTGGTGTCCACATGGGGTTCCCGCGGCGGATTGCCGAGCAGCTGGTTACCCAGACATTATTGGGTTCAGTGGAATACTATCAAAAATTAGCCATCCATCCCGCTCAGCTGCGCAACCAGGTCACATCACCTGGCGGAACATCGGCTGAAGCGTTGTATTATCTGGAGAAAGCCGGATTCCGCACCGCGATATCGCGGGCTATTTGGGCGGCGTATGAACGCAGCCAGGAATTGGGCAAGGGCTTGAACAGTAAAGCGCCTGAGAAATGAAACAAATGGGAGACCGCACTGGTCTCCCATTTGTTTTAAATGACCGGAAAGGCCTGTACCAGGTCAAACCAGCGGGTGTTGAAAATGAATGACATGAGAATGAATACGAAGATGATAAACAGAAAGAAGCCGCAGCCGCAGCCCAAGCAGGAGCCGCTTTTCCACCCGATGGTGCGCTGCAGCCAGTTGTAAATACTGTTGAGAATGCCAATTCTCAATAAACCGAGCAAGCAACCAGGACGATGATCCATAGAAATTCTCCTCTAGAATTGATTCGATCTTTGGTGTGATGCACCTGATCCTGTATACGTATTAGAAAGAGAAAGTTTGCGCGGTCGCGCTGATTCGTTATAATGAGTATAATTTCAACACATGATATCCACAAATTCAGGAGGCCCGGCATGAGTACCAGTTTGAAATTAGTGCAGACGATCGGCGCGCCTGCGGCGCTGGTTTATCGCGCCTTTACCAATTCAACGGCGCTGCGAGAGTGGTTGTGTGACACGGCAACGGTCGAGCCAAAAGCCGGTGGGCGGTTTTATCTGGCCTGGAATAATGGATATTATGCGACGGGCGAATATGTGAAATTGACCCCGGAAAAGGAAGTTATTTTTATCTGGCATGGACGGGATGACCCTGCACCGAGCCGGGCAACTGTGCACATTGAGGCGTTGGACAGCGGTAGCACGACCCTTTCACTCGAGCATACCGGGCTGGATGTGACCCCGCAGTGGGAAAAAGCCAAGGACGAAATTTCACGCGGCTGGAACATGGGGCTGGAGAACCTGGTGTCGGTTCTGGAAGACGGGCCTGATTTGCGCATCGTCAACAGGCCCATGATGGGCGTGCTTTTTGGCGATTACAACGCCAAAAAAGCTGAAGAATTGGGCATCCCGGTGAAAGAAGGCCTGCGGATTGAAGGCACGGTGGAAGGGCTGGGGGCCAAAAAAGCCGGGTTGATCAAGAACGATGTGATTGTGAGCTTCAATGGCAAGCCTGCGCCGGATTTCCCGGCTTTGGTGACCGAACTGCAGAATAAAAAGGCGGGTGATATCGTGGAGGTTGGTATCTATCGCGGGGCTGAAAAGAAGCGCATCGCGATGGAATTGAGCCGCCGCCCGCTGCCTGAGATCCCCGCGACACCCCGCGCGTTTGCCGAGGCGCTGAAGCAGCATTACCTCCAGGGAGATACACTGCTGGCGGATGTGCTCAAGGATGTATCTGACCTGGAAGCAGCCTTTAAGCCCACGCCGGACGAATGGTGCGCCAAAGAAGTGCTGGCACACCTGATTCATGGCGAGCGCGATACGCACAGTTATATCAACGATATTGTATCGAGCCAGGAACGGGTGGCCGACGGATATGGTGATAATTTCCAGGCGCGGATTGCTGCCACGGTTGAAGTGTACCGTTCCGTGGATAACCTGGTCGGTGAATTGAAACGCTGCGAAGAAGAAACCGTGTTCATGATCGGGCACCTGCCAGACAACTTTGTCAAGAACAAAGCCAGTTATTGGCGGTTGGCCTTCTCGCTGCTGCAGTTCCCGGAACATACCAAGGAACATGCCGAACAAATTAAAGCCGCTGTCGCGGCTGGAAGAAAATAGGCAAACACGATTTGGGTTTTTCACAAAAAGAGAGCGCCGCGCGGCGTTCTCTTTTTGTGGGTTATGCAGACAGGCTGCGCATTACCGCTAATGCCCTGGGGGCTTGCTCCTGAAAATGCGTATAACCGGCTTCCAGGCTGATCTGCCGGTCATAACCGGCTTTCTTTAATTGGGTAAAGAAGGCGCGCCCGGGTTCATCCTCAACCAGCGGGTAAAGCCGTTCCACGGGTTCGGCAAAATGGGCATGGGCGAGCCAGTCTTTGGCGGTGACGGCAATGCCGTAATCTTCCTGTTCACGATACAGGTGATAAATGTCCAGTAGCAGGCGGACGTTGGGGTGGTTGACCAGTTTAGCCAGGCTGTAAGCCTCGGCGGCTGAGTTGATGATGTTGGTTTCACCCTGATTGAGGTGCTCGATGGCGATGGTGATGCGATGTCGGGCAGCCATTTCGCCGGCAATGCGCAGCATTTGCACCAATTGTGCCCAGGCCTGCTCCAACGGATATCCGTCTGGCACCCGGCGAGCCGCACCGCTGCCGAAGACGATGGTTCGCGCGTCCAGGCGGGCGGCCCGTTCCAGTGCCAGATCCAGATAATCGGAGATGGCTTTCGGGTCTGCGGCAGGTCCGGTGAGGGGCAGGGTGCCTGGAAAGAACACATTGCAGGCAGCGCAGGGAATACCGGCGGCATCCAGGCTGCGCAAAGTTTGCTTAAATTCTACGTCGCTTTGCGCAGCGACGGCCGAGAGTGGCAGCTCAACATAATCAAAGCCGGCCTGTCGGGCCGCAGCAAAGAAAGGGAACTCGGCGCCATCTTCATTTTTGCCGGTCAGAAAACCGCAAATGCCAAATTTCATAGTATCCTCCCGCATGATTGCCCCTGGAATCTGGCTTGGGAAGTCAATCCGGCTCACAGGCCGGTTTCACGTTTCTGCCATATCCGGATTATTTGACATTTTACCAGAGGCCATCTAAACTAACCGCATGCTTTCCTGTGTGCATTCCTGCGCGGTGATTGGCCTGGAGGGGGTGATCGTTGAGGTGGAAGTTGACACCGGTCCCGGTCTCCCTGGTATTGTGATTGTTGGCTTGCCTGACGCAGCGGTTCAGGAGAGCCGCGAGCGGGTGCAGTCGGCGGTGAAGAATTCCGGTCTGGCATTTCCACGCAAGCGGGTGACCGTCAATCTGGCGCCGGCTTCGGTGCGAAAACAGTGGCTGATACCCGCGATCTTGAGCGGAAGTTGTTCCTCATCGAATGTCTGGCCGCTGTACAGGCCGCCCAACGTGATTTCGGCCGTGCCCACCAAGCTCAGGTCGGAATTCTCGATGCTGTACACCTGGGTTTCCGGTCCGCGACGCATCGCAGACCGAACGCGTGGAGAGGACATGTCCAACAAGCACCGAACGGTGAGCACGCTGTGGCAGGGA
>JACRAG010000013.1 GCA_016213455.1 Anaerolineae bacterium
CTGGCGGGCATGGCTGCCCGACCTGGGAGTCAGCTCCGCACGCGCTAAATATATTCGAGTGTTGCTGCTGTTGTTTTGTTTTCACATCGCACAGTGGTTGGTAATCCCTGTGGTTCCTCTGTTCTCTGTCGATTTTTTACGTCTGGACGATTTTCAAATCAGCCTGGGCGGCGGTTTGTTCAACCTGATCGTATTTGCTGGATCATTCTTCCTGACATCAGTGACCACGAAGATTGGAAATCACCGGGCAACGGCTATTTCCGTGATTGGGTTAGGGTTCTATCCACTCTTGTTGTCGTTCAGCCGCGGGTTTGGCCTGTATTCTGTGGCTCACCTGGTAGGCGGTGTCTCCTGGGCCATCCTTGCGGGCGCATCTTTTAATTACCTGGCGGAAAATGCCCCGGAAGGCCACCGGGCGCAAGCGATATCCTGGTACATTCTGGTAAGCAATGCCTCCATCCTGATCGGTTCATCCATGGGGCCGGTCTTTGTCAATTGGATCGGTTTCCCGGCTGCATTGTTGCTTTTTGCCATTCTGCGCATGCTTTCAGGTCTGGCAATCCTGCGATGGGGATAGCTTCTATGTTAAAATTGACCCATGAATACGCAGGGCATCAAAGTCGTCGCAACCAACCGTAAAGCCAATTTTGAGTACTTCCTGCTCGAGCATTTCGAGGCTGGGATTTCACTAAAAGGTTCGGAAATTAAAAGCGTAAGAGCCGGACAGGTCAGCCTGACGGAAGCATTCGTCCAGGTGGATGGTAGAACTGCGTGGTTAATGGAGTCGCATATTGCGACTTACAATCCCTCCAGCCGGTTCAACCATGACCCCAAGCGCCCTCGCCAGCTCCTGCTGCATAAAAAAGAGATTGCAGAAATGTGGAATGCTGTCCGCACCAAAGGCGTGACGATCGTTCCAGTTCGAATCTATCTGAAAGATGGCCGCGCAAAAGTGGATATTGCCATCGCCAAAGGGAAAAAATTGTATGACAAGCGCGCTTCGATCGCCGATCGTGATAGCGAACGCGAAGCTCGCCGCGAAGACCGCGAACGTCTCCGTTCTTAATCTGCTCCGCTGAGAGGAAACCATGCTGTCAAACAATTGGATCGCTTTGGTGATCACTTTCGCCCTGGCGTTGGGATGGCTGCGCTTGAATGATTTTCTGGCGCACCGGGGCGTGATGAGTGGGCCGTTGAGTCGAAAAATCATTCATATGGGTACCGGCCCGTTGTTTGTGGTGTGCTGGCTCTTGTTCGACAACGCCCCATCGGCGCGTTGGTTGGCAGCATTGGTCCCATTGGCGATTACGTTGCAGTTTGGCCTGGTTGGCTTGGGCGTTATGAAAGACCAGCAGGCGGTGGATGCCATGTCGAGACCGGGAGACCGGCGCGAGATATTACGCGGTCCCGTCTTTTATGGCATTGTATTTGTGGTGCTGACTCTGATCTACTGGAAGACCACTCCGATTGGTTTGGTGGCTTTAATGTTGTTGTGCGGCGGTGATGGACTGGCGGATATCGTCGGAAAACGGGTTAAAACCGCACCCTTACCATGGTCAAAGCGAAAATCTGTCGGCGGATTGCTCTCCGTCTTTGCCGGTGGTTGGGTCTTTTCGGTGATTGTTGTGGCGATTTTCATCTCCGCCGGGATGTTCAGCGGTTCACTCACCTCATATCTTCCAGGGATCAGCGTGATCTGCCTGGTTGGGATGTTGGTTGAGTCGCTCCCATTTTCAGACATCGATAACCTGACGGTACCTGCTGCAGCCGTTCTACTTGGGCATCTTTTCTTTGGATAAATCCATGATCCAGATTGACGGAAACCATTTGACCCTAAATGAGATAGAACGCGTTGCTCGTGGCGCGGAGTCCGTTCGCCTTTCAGATGAAGCGCGGACGGTCGTCGACACAACGCGCAGGCGCCTGGATGATATCGTGGCAACCGATCGCCCGGTTTACGGCATCAATACCGGTTTTGGCATTTTTGCCGAAAGGCGCATTCCCAGGCGCGATTCAGCTGCATTGAGCCGCAACTTAATCTTGAGCCATGCGGTGGGAACTGGGGCGCCGCTCTCGAATGAGGTGGTACGCACAGCCATGCTGGTGCGCGCGAATACACTGGCGAAAGGTTTTTCCGGGGTGCGGGTTGAGATCATCGATCTGATCCTGGCGATGCTCAACAAGGGCGTCATCCCTGTGGTGCCCAGCCAGGGCAGCCTCGGGTCGAGCGGTGACCTTTTACCACTTTCGCACATGGCGCTGGTGTTTACCACCGATGAGAATGACCGCGAAGACGAGTCGGGTTTGGCGGTCTTCATGGGCGAGGTGTTGACTGGCAAGGAAGCCATGCGCCGCGCCGGACTGCAGCGCATTCGCCTTGGGCCAAAAGAGGGGTTGGCTTTGAACAACGGTGCGACTTTTTCCGCAGCATTGGGCGCACTGGCTGTCATCGACGCGCAGAATTTACTCGACCAGGCAGATGCGGCACTGGCAATGACGCTTGAAGCGGTGATGGGGTGCAGTTCGGCTTTCGACCCGCGCCTGCATGTGGTCCGTGGTCATCGTGGACAGATGGTTGTCGCCGCGCATGTGCGGGAGATGATCGACGGGAGCACATTGATCGACGCCACAGGGCGAATACAAGACGCTTATTCTCTACGTTGTGCACCGCAGGTGAACGGCGCTGCCCGCGATACCCTGGCATTCGTGCGTTCGGTGATTGAGAATGAGATCAATGCCGCCACGGATAATCCATTGATTTTCGAAAACGGGGATGTGTTGTCCGGCGGTAATTTTCACGGCGAGCCGGTTGGGATGGTGATGGATTACCTGGCGATTGCGTTGAGCGAGGTGGCAGCCATATCCGAGCGGCGGGTTTTCCGATTGACAGATGGCAAGTTGAATTCCGGTTTGCCGCCCATGCTGGTCGATTCGCCGGACGCAGCCGGTTTGAATTCGGGTTTGATGATGCCCCAATACACAGCCGCTTCGTTGGTGCTGGAGAACCAGACCCTGGCGACACCTGACTCGGTACATTCATTGCCGACCTCGGGGGAGCAGGAAGATCACAACGCTAACTCGATGACAGCAGCGCGGCATGCCATGCGGGTTGTAGAAAATACGGCGCATGTCCTGGCGATTGAGCTGTACACCGCCGCGCGGGCCCTGGACCTGCGTCTGCGATTGGTGCCTGATGCCGTGTTGGGCAAGGTGACTCGCTTGGTGTTTGATACCCTGCGCGCCCGCGTTCCTTATCAGGCGGGTGACGCCTGGTGGGCGCCAGAAATTGACCAGGTGAAGAGGATGGTTCTCGCGGGTGACTTTTTGCCATTGGTCAGCATGAGATCTGATGACATCTCATGAGATGAGAAGATCTTAAGCTGCTGACAATTGACAAAATTCATCTAAATGAGTATGTTTATTCGGAATTTTATGAAACCTTTATCTCGAAGACAGTTCTTGTTATACAGTGTTGCTGCCATGGGTACATTGGCTGCCACCCCCTGGCGCTATTGGCTGCAGCAAGGTCAGGATTGGCCGGATGCTGAAAAGTTTGGCCGGGTATGCCTGGGCAAAGTGAATATTCGTACACGCCCTCATCCTGATGCGCCGACGGCCAAAGAGATCTACGACGATGCAGTGGTGGTCTGGCTGCGCGAGGTGGTTGGAGCGGCGCCAGGATACGGCAGCCGGCGCTGGGTGGAGACACCGGATGGTTACATCTACGCACCCCGTTTGCAGCCCAGTTTCAACCGTCCCAATCCACCGCTGGATGCATTACCCGGAAGCGGCGACAACCGCGGGATGTGGGCTGAGGTGACGGTTCCATTTGTAGACATCATCATCGCCAATCCCCCGATTCGCACCCCTTCTTTGAAAGATAAACTCTTCACTCGCCTGTATTACAGCCAGGTGGTATGGATTGACGACATCAAAATCGGGTCTTCAGGAAAACCTTTATACCGGATCAATCAGAAATTCGGCACGTACGGCGACCTGTTTTGGGCAGACGCCGAGGCATTTCGGCCAATCACCAGCGAAGAAATGCAGCCGATCAGCCCGGATGTTGAGAATAAAAAGATCGTGGTGAATGTCATTCGCCAGACACTGAGCGCATACGAAGACGATCGAGAGGTGATGTTCACGCGAGTCTCCACCGGAGCAAAATTCGATGCTTACGGAAATGCGGTGGATAAATGGTCAACCCCGCTGGGACCGCACCCCATTTATCGCAAACTCATGTCCCTGCATATGAGCGGGCAGACTACCGGCGATTATACGGCTGTGCCGTGGACATGTTTCATCACCGGCGAAGGTGTCGCCGTGCATTCAACGTACTGGCACAACGAATTTGGTGTGCCACGTTCGCATGGTTGCATCAACATGGCTCCCGAAGACGCCAAATGGGTTTTTCGATGGACCAGACCTTACGTGCCTGTGGTGCCGGGTGAGTTGGATGTTTCCAGCCAATGGCCTCCGGTTGGGTCCATTGTGGAAGTCGTGGAATAATAAAAATTACAGGAGCTCTGGCGCATGGAAGTATCGGTTGGATTGGCATTTCTGGCAGGTATGGCTTCGTTCCTATCGCCTTGCGTATTTTCATTGGTGCCAGTCTATATTGGTTACCTTTCAGGCCGTTCACTCTCCGTCTCCAACAGCACATTCCAGGTCAACAAGATGGACACGTTCCTCCACGGTCTGGCTTTTGTGCTTGGTTTCAGTGCGATTTTTATCTCGTTGGGTGCAGTTGCTTCAGCCATCGGTGGGTTGCTCTATGATCTGCGGGATTGGCTGGCCCGAATCGGCGGGATTGTGGTGATTCTGTTTGGCCTGCACATGACTGGATTGCTGCGCATTCCGTTTCTGGAGTATGATCTGCGCCCTCGTTCCAAGGAAGACCAAATCCGCAGTTATTTCTCGTCTGCGATGATGGGGGTTTTCTTTTCGGCGGGCTGGTCGCCCTGTGTTGGTCCGGTTTTGGGCGCCATTTTAACGCTGGCGATGAATGGCGGATCTATCGGATCAGGTGTTCAATTGCTTTCCGCTTACAGCGCCGGTTTGGCGATCCCATTTTTAATCGCTGCGCTAGGCGTGGGCTGGGTGACGCGTTTCTTGAGAAAATATGGCAAAGTGATGCATTACATTGAGATCGGCATGGGGGTGATTCTGATCGGAGTTGGCGTGATGCTGTTCTTTGGTGTCTTCAACTTGCTGGCGCGCATCGGCCCCTTTGTCGATTTTGGTTTATAAAACATGGAACGATTCCGCGGGTTGTTTCTCCTGGCTGGTGGGTTGTGTGTCGGGCTGATCATCGGCGGGATTGTCCTGTTCTCTTTTCCAAATTCGCAATCACCCACGCGTAACACACCGCCGACAACCGGATCGCCCGCTGCCAATTTTCAATTAGAGGATTTGCAGCAAAACAAGGTTTCACTGGAAGATTTTAAAGGGCAGCCGGTGGTGTTGAACTTTTGGGCTACCTGGTGTCCGCCATGCCGTGAAGAGATGCCACTCCTCCAGGCTACATCGCAACGTCTCTCCGGAGAAGCCCACTTTATTGGCGTCGATTATTATGAAGATCGGGCAACAGTCGCCGAATTTGTTGCCCAAAATGGTATTACTTTTCCAATCTTATTGGACTTTAATGGCAAAGTATCCGATCTTTATTATGTACAAAGTTATCCGATGACGTTTTTCATCGACTCGGAAGGTGTTCTGCGTGCCATGCATATCGGGCAGCTGGATGAGTCTTTGATGACGAAATACCTGAAGACTGTGGGGCTGACGCAATAATGATCACCGTTACCGTGTACGTTACGCCGGATAATCCAGCCTGCGATCGCGTTCTGGAAATGCTGCAGACGCTAGAAGAGAGCAATCCACACCAGGCTGTGGTAATTGATGTAACCAAAGAGGAAGCGCTGGTGGGATTGTACGAGAACCGCGTTCCGGTTGTGCAGGTTGGACCTTATCGTCTGGAAGGTGAGATGACCGTGGAGCGACTGAAAGTTGCCATCGGAGCGGCATCTGATCGGATCAACCAGCTGCAGAAAATAGACAACCAATCCTACCAGGAACGATTGGGAAAAGGGCACAACGTCACGGATGGTGATCGATTAAGCCTGTGGATCTCAAAAAATTATATTCATGTTTTCAACGTGCTCATCTTTCTTTATGTTGGCTTGCCGTTCCTGGCGCCAGTTTTGGAAAAAGTAGGAGCTGGTTTACCAGCTGGCCTTATTTACCGCATGTATTCCATCGTGTGTCACCAGCTGCCGTTCCGGTCCTGGATTTTATTCTGCGAGCAAACTTATTACCCACGCGCCATGGCGGGCATCCCGGGTGTTCTTACCTATGAAGATATCACCAATAATGCGGAATTGAATGTGTTCAACGATCGCTGGTTTGTTGGAAACGAATCGGTGGGCTATAAAGTTGCCCTGTGCCAGCGCGACGTCGCCATATATGGCGCCATGGTAATCTTCGGCATCGGCTTTGCTTTGAGTGGGCGGAAAATTCGCAGCATCCCGTGGTATTTGTGGGTGATTCTTGGCCTGGGTCCTATCGGTTTGGATGGTTTTTCCCAACTTCCCAGTGTGATGGGGAATCTGCCGGCATGGCTGCCTATTCGAGAAAGTAATCCTTTGTTTCGATCGATCACCGGCGTGCTGTTTGGGGTACTCACCACCTGGTATTTGTACCCGATGATTGAAGCAACCATGCTGGAGACGCGCCGTTTGGTCACCCGGAAACAGGCGGTTGTTGACCAAACCAAAACCCCGGTCCGGTAATCCGTATGCCTTTCGTCTCCAATCAGGGTTTGCGTTGGTATGAGTTTGACCTTTTTCAAGGTGAGAAAGGGCTGATTCATGGTGTATTCACCCGCCAGGGAGGCATCAGCCCGGAACCCTGGGATGGACTAAACATGGCGACCTCGGTCGGTGATAGTCGTGATCGGGTGATTGAAAATCGGCGCCGAATCCTCAACGCGATGGGATTGCAGGACCGTGGATTTTTTGATGTCTGGCAGGTGCACGGCAGAGATGTGTTGCTGGCTGAACGGCCTCGCATGGATGGCGAAGGCCATCAAAAAGCAGATGGCATGGTCACCCAGCAGGATCACCTGGCGCTGCTCATGCTGTTTGCCGATTGTGTCCCGGTGATACTCTTCGACCCGGTTCGTAATGTTGTTGGCATGGCACATGCCGGCTGGCAGGGAACGGTGAAAAAGGTGCCGGCTGCGGCGGTTGAACAAATGGAACACCGTTTCGGCTCGCGTCCAGAAAACTTGTTGGCGGGAATTGGCCCATCCATTTGCCCGGGGCACTATCAGGTTGGAAGTGAAGTTATTGAGCATGTCGCTCAGGCGTTTGGCGATGATTCTCTACTCACCAATCGACAGGACGGAAAAGGACACCTGGATTTGTGGGAGGCCAACCGGCGCACGCTCCTCGAATGCGGATTATCCGAATATCATATCCAGGTAAGTGGCATCTGTACCCTCGAAAATCCGGTGGATTGGTATTCTCACCGGGGCGAAGGTGGGAATACCGGTCGATTTGGCGCTGTGGCAGCAATAAGGCAAGGCCTATGATCGATACGACTCAGATCCGTCAAAATTATCAGATGGTTCAGGAAAAAATTGCCAGAGCCTGCCAGTCTGTGAGGCGATCAACCGATTCGGTCGGGCTGGTGGTCGTTACCAAGGCTCAGCCGCCTGACTTGATCCGCGCGGTTGTAGATGCTGGCGCAAGAATCATTGGAGAGAATTACCCTGACGAGACCGAGCGGAAAATGCAAATCCTGGGACTCTTACCGCAGGTTGCCTGGCACATGATTGGACATGTGCAAAGCCGGAAGGCGCGCATCGTTGCCTCCCGATTTGACCTGTTGGAGTCGTTAGATTCGATTGAGCTGGCCAGGAAAATGTCCGCATTGATGATTGCCGAAGGACGAACCTTGCCGGTGCTGCTTGAGATGAATGTGGGCGGCGTACAATCGAAGGGAGGTTGGGATGCCTCCCACGAGCATTTGTGGCCTGATCTGTACCCGATTGTGGAAGAGATCATCGGTTTACCTGGACTGCGCATCGGTGGACTGATGACCATGCCGCCATACGCTGAGGACGCTGAATATTCCAGGCCTTTCTTTATTCATCTTGCCAGGTTACGCGACCATCTGGCTGGGCGTTACCCAAGCCAGGATTGGACTCATCTTTCCATGGGAACCAGTATCGATTATCCGGTTGCCATTCAAGAAGGCGCTACATTGGTGCGTGTGGGTACCGCTATTGTTGGACTGAGACCACCGAAAGGAATATAATCGTATTATGGGAAGTGGACTGGCCGTAATCATCCGAACACTCGGGCAGGTATTGACTCTGCTCATCATAGCCGACTCTCTTCTATCCTTTTTTATGTCGCCCTACCATCCTATCCGTGAAGCGCTTGGACGGATTTTGAATCCGCTCTACGCGCCAATCCGGCGTTTCTTGCCTTCGGCGGGTGGCCTGGATTTTTCACCCATTGTGTTGATCTTGCTCGTTCAAGTCATCGAGACTGTTCTGATCTCCGTCGTATTAACCCTGGGGTAAATTTATGGAAACCAAAGAGCGGAAATTTCATCTTCACAACGGGCAAACTGGCGCTGCCATCACCATCCGGGTGACGCCGCGTTCTCGCGAGAACCAGATCAGTGAAATTATGGCAGATGGAACGGTCAAAGTCCGCCTGGTTGCTTCCGGGCCGGACGAAAAGTTAAACTCTGCCTTGTTGGAATTTCTTGCCGGACTGGTAGGCGTCAAGCCATCCCAGCTTGAGATTGTCGCTGGAGAGAGCGGCATGGACAAGCTGGTCACCATCACCGGTATACCTGCTTCTCAGGTTCAGAAGATATTGCTCAAGAATTTGGCAGTGTAATTGCCTGCCAGGGTAACCGGTTACAATTCACAAAATTAAAACCGCCAGACTGGTTGGATCAGGTCTGGCGGTTTTAATTTAAGCCTTTGGGTTGGCGTATTTCCCGGGTGGTGGCAGTTTCACCTGGCTGCCTTCCCAATACGAGATGGTTAAATAGGCATGAGAATTAATCGGATATTCGCCCGAATAATACAGGGTATAGACATCCATGATGATGCGTTCATCTTGAATGTATCGCGCATAATCCAATGCCCCCAATTGTTCCTCCAGGGTGCCAACCGTCAACGCAAGATGTAGGAGATCATTGACTGGTTGATGTGGAGAAATTCCCTGGCCTTTCTTTGCGGCAAAGGCGATCAGCCATGGCGATTCCCAGGGTTTATGCAGGGGTTTGGGGATGTGCTGGTTCGCTTGAGCCAATTGTTCGAGTGCCTGGGTGGCGGCGTTGCGCACGATCCATTGACTGTCTTCCACGGCAGTTCTTTCCAAAATCGATTTGGCTTCAGGAGAGGTTAATTGTAAGAGGCCAAACACGGCCGCGCGCCGGGTGAGAATGTCATTGATCCCCATGGCTTCCCGCATGATCTCCAGTCCCTGCCCGGGAAGCATTGCCAGCGCTTCTGCTGCGGTCTGCCGGATCACCTCGTCCCCATTCATCAAAGCCTGTGTGGTTGCATTCATCGCAGGGTCCGTGCCCAGGGCAGCCAGTGACATACAAGCAGCTGAACGAACCAGCTCATCCGGGTCATTTAGTAACGCGATCAAGTCGTTGACCAGAGAACCTTCATCTGCCGCACCTGTCCCGAGGGCACTCAAACGCCGCACGGTGGCGGATTTAGATCCATATAGTTGTTTAAAGAGGCGCGGAAGAGAAGGGTCTTTTGAACAGGCAAATGCTGCAATCATGCTGCCGCGCAAATTTTCCGGAAGCGATTCGTCTTGCAATATGCTGGCAAGCCAGCGAAAAAGGTTCCCGCGCCAGGATGCGTTGGCGGGAGCGTCCATCAGCCAGCGTCCAGCCACCTGAAGATTACGCCCTGTGATGGAAGGCTCGGCATAGATGTATTCTTCGATCCAATTGGCTTCCTGAGAGCGGGCAGCCAGATACTGCAGCGCGGATTCGTAGAGTGGCCAGAACGGCTCTTCCAGTGATTTTTGCAGAATATCTGTAGAAATATGGATTGACGCCAGGAATCCACAGAATATCGGAGACGAAAAGCGGATGCATTCGCCTCGTACTTCGGTGAGAATACCAGCACCAACCAATTGTTCCAGGATTTGTTCGCCGGTAGAAAGAATGAAGTCGCGTTTGGCACCTTTTTTCTTTGCCAGGCTTTGGGTCGTCGAACGGCCTTCGTCTGTGGCGAGGACCGCGGGTGGCCTGGGACCGGTTTGCTCGGTCAGCATGCGGTCCAGGTCGGCATATGGTATTGCTCCCAATCCTTTTGTTACAAAATGTGAGGCCAGTTTTTCCAATATGGGACGGGTGATGAGATTGGAACTGATCCTTGAAAAAAGCGCGTCGATGGCGTGCAGGTTTGTGGGGCCTTTTCCATCTCCAGCGAAAGCGCTCCATACCTTCAGGGTCCATTCCAACGGGGTGGCGAATCCTCGATCCGTTTCCAACCAGTTCACAATCAAACTGGAGTCAACTTCCTCGAGGTTGGCTTTCTTGATGGCTGGTGAAATGTATTGTGCCCAGGCCTGCTGCCATTTATGGGTCAGGAGTGACCGTTCTTTCTGAGACCAACAGGCGACCGTCATGGGAACACAGCCAATCTCTGAAAGGCCATCCAGGTGCTGCGCGGAGGCAGTCACCGCCACACGGGTTTGGGGATAACGTTCAAGGATTGATTTAAGCAATTTAACAACAGTTTTCGCCTGATCCTGGCGAAGTTCTTCGAAGGCATCGATAAGAATCAATGCCTTGCCTTCTTTGAACCGTTCGACAACCAGGCGCCTGACCTGCCCTTGCAGAGTAATGGAGGCGCCGCCAGCCGCCATGCGGGCAAGCTCCTGTGCAGGGTCATCGTTTTCTGGCGCAAGGGTGAGAAAATCGAATGCGCTGATTAACAACGGTGCATAATCCATTAATGGACCGGCAGCGGTGTGTTTGAACGCAATTTGTTGCGCCAGGTGGTTGAGACAGGTGGTTTTTCCCACGCCTGCCCGGCCCGTAACCGCGATAGGCGTTCCGCCAGAAAGCGCTTCGGCGAGGGTCAGCCGTGGATAACCGAAGGATGACATTAATTCAGGCCAGTCCGGCGTATAAGGCACCACCCGGGCGGCCATAGAGTCTGGGCCAGGTTCGGAATCTGGAGCTTGTTGGACGGGTGGGGCAATTAAGAGCGGAGGGATGATCAGATCATCGAAGCTGAAAAGGTTGGCAGCGAGATGCGATCCCTGAACCCGTTTAACCACCTCGCGCCGCAGATGGTCGTTGGCTCCTTGAAGGTTGCGCTCGCGCATGATGCGGGCAAAGTTCTTGATGCGATCGAGCAGGATAGGCCATAGGGGCTTGACCCGCTGAACCAACCACCAGAACAACGTGGCTGCGATGAAACCGAGCCAGAAAGATAACCCATTAATTTCAGGAATGCGCGGCATGAGAATTTACCCTGCGAAAATGATTCGCCCACAGGATTGGCAATAAATTAAGGCGCTTTGTGACCGGGAAGCCTGTGCTTCTGCCATACGAATTTCCCCACCGCAGGTTACGCAGGCATTATCTTCAACGGAAGTGACGGCTGTCCCC
>JACRAG010000075.1 GCA_016213455.1 Anaerolineae bacterium
CGGTGGCTTCGCATAGATGACTATGGATTCTGCCGTGTTCCCCATCGGAGGGTGCGGCGAACTGCTTTACGACCAGCAGGCAGCCTTCGCTGGTGGGGCAAGCCATGACTTGCCGAACCGCTCGGGTAACTTGCAGCAGACCCTGTGCGCAAGGTAATCCTCTTGGATAAATTAGGATATAATTTCAGTACGGACTGCAGCCCGCAGTTTTGCATGGGTTTGAGACCCGGCAGAGCGGTGGGGTGCTTCCGGAATTGTTCTGGAGGCTGCATGGAAATTACCTGGTACGGTCATTCTTGCTTTCGCATGGTAGAACGGGGTATGGCATCGGTGGTGACGGATCCTTTCGACCACCGTGTGGCGGGCTATTCGGCGCTGAAGCTGCGCGCGGATATCGTCACCGTCAGTCATGACGACCCCTCGCATAATTATATCGAAGGCGTTAAAGGCGTTGAACACATCATCACCGGGCCGGGTGAGTTTGAAATTGGCGGCGTTTTTGTCACCGGAATTCAAACCAATCACCGCACGGGGAAGGAAGATACCCCGCGCAATACGCTGTATGTGATCGACTATAACGGCATCACCGTGGCGCACCTGGGTGATCTCAGCCATGTGCCCACGCAGGGTGAGGTTGAGGCGCTGGGCAGTGTGCATGTGGCGCTGGTTCCCGTGGGAGACGGGTCAAGCTTGAATGCGGCCAAGGCTGCCGAAGTGATCAGCCTGATCGAGCCCAATTATGTCATTCCGATGCACTATCAGACCCCCGATGGGCTTTTGAAGCTGGATCCAATCAGCAAGTTCTTGAAGGAGATGGGTTTATCCGAGGTTGAAACGCAGCCTTCTTTAAAAATTACCAGTACAAGCGGCATGCCCGAAAACACCCGGGTGCTTATCCTGGATTACCAGCACGGTTAAGGAGCGCTGGATGGCTTACAAATTGATTATGACCTGGGATATTCTTCCAGAGCGCGAGCAGGAATATTTTGAATTTGTCGTGCGCGAATTCATTCCTGGTGTGCAGCGCCTGGGCCTGGAATTGACGGACGCCTGGGCTACCATCTATGGTACGCGCCCGCAGATCATGGTCGGGGCCACCCTGCCATCCATGCCGCGCGTTCAGCGCGTTTTACAATCGGATGATTGGAAAACCCTCTACGATCAGCTGCAAGATTATGTTCACAACTACTCACAGAAAGTGGTTGAATCGCAGGGGGGCTTTCAGTTCTAGTACCTGTTCCATTTGATGAATGCGATTAAATGAACCTTCATTCTTTGCCTCTGTTCCGTATCCATCAAATAACCAATGTACGGGTACTAGAAGACCATGTGGAGTGAGGTGTCCCGCCGGTTATTAGCCTGGTATGGGGAGACTGCCCGCAGTCTGCCCTGGCGGGGAATTCATGATGCTTATTCAATTTGGGTCTCGGAGATCATGCTCCAGCAGACTCGGGTTGAGACGGTGATCCCGTATTTCCACCGTTGGATGAATCGATTTCCGACCCTTCCGTCTCTGGCTGAAGCCTCCCAAGAGGATGTGCTGCGCCTGTGGGAAGGGTTGGGTTATTACAGCCGCGCGATGAATTTGCACCGCGCGGCTCGTGCTGTCATGGCGGAGCACGGCGGGGTGATCCCTGCG
The DNA here is from genome assembly GCA_016213455.1 of Anaerolineae bacterium. Classification (GTDB taxonomy): domain Bacteria; phylum Chloroflexota; class Anaerolineae; order Anaerolineales; family Anaerolineaceae; genus Anaerolinea. Next base: position 1,640 of record JACRAG010000075.1, read on the forward strand.
GATGTGGTCGCGCTGCGCGCGCTGCCAGGCGTGGGTGAATACACCGCGGCGGCGATCGCTTCGATCGCTTTTGGCGCCGATCTTCCAGCGATCGACGGCAACCTGCGCCGTGTGTTATCCCGCGTATTCGATGTGAGCTTGCCGGTGCGTTCTCCCGAGGGGGAGCGCAGGCTGCTGGAGCTGGCCCAGGAGCATTTGCCGGCGGGATTGGCGGGCGATTACAACCAGGCCTGGATGGACCTGGGCGCGACCATTTGCCTGCCCAAGAAGCCGGCTTGCCTGATTTGCCCGTTGAGCGAGGTGTGCCTGGCGCGCCAGCACGGTACGCAAGCTGACCGGCCTGTTCTACCGCCGAAAAAGGCTGTGCCGCACATCACCGTTGCCGCGGCTGTCATCGATCGCGACGGGAAGGTTTTGCTGGCGCGCAGACCGCCCAACGGCTTGTTGGGAGGGTTGTGGGAATTTCCGGGCGGTAAACAGGAACCTGGCGAGGCGTTGCCAGATACTCTGCGCCGGGAGATTCGCGAAGAGCTGGATTACGACATCCAGGTGGGCAGCCCCATCGGCGTTTATCAACATGCTTTCACGCACTTTAAGGTCACCCTGCATGCCTTTGATTGCCGGCCCGGCGAAGGAGAGCCGAAGGCGCTAGAAGCTTCGGCTTTGAGTTGGGCGGCGCTGCAGGAACTGGACGGCTACCCAATGGGTAAAATTGACCGGATGATTTCCAGAGATTTGCAGGCGAGGGCCAATGGCGCCGGAGATTGATTGGGAATCACTGCGCGAGTCGATGGTGCGCAACCAGATTGAGCGGCGCGGTCTGACTGAAGAGCGCCTGCTGCGCGCGCTGCGAACCATTCCGCGCCACCTGTTTGTGCCGATGGAGGAGCGCTACCGGGCCTATATTGATGGTCCGTTGCCGATTGGGGGTGGGCAAACCATCTCCCAACCCTATATTGTGGCGGTGATGACCAGTTTGCTGGTGCTGCAGGGCGATGGAAACGTGCTGGAGATCGGCACCGGATCAGGCTACCAGGCTGCCATTTTGGCTTGTATGACAAAACAGGTTTATTCGGTGGAACGCGATGCTGAACTGGCGGCACGCGCCCATGAAGTGTTGTGCAGGCTTGGATTGTTCAATGTGACCATCAAAACGGGCGATGGTTCGGAAGGCTGGCCTGAACATGCCCCGTATGACGGCATCCTGGTCACCGCGGCTGCTCCCTCCGTGCCGCCCAACCTGCTGCAGCAGCTGGCGGATGGCGGGCGCCTGGTGGCGCCGGTGGGTGGACAGGAAGGGCAGGATCTGCAGGTGTGGCGGCGTTCTGGTGAGATGATGGCGTTCGAGTCGATCTTCCCGGTTTCGTTTGTCCCGCTGCGCGGCAAGGCCGGTTGGTCCGAAGAGGATTGGTTGCCGAAACACGAGTAAAGCAAAACAGAGCGGTCATGCGGCCGCTCTGTTTTTATATTTTGGTTCTGGTTAGATCGCGCGGTTGATGTTGACGAACACCATCGGGCGCCGGCGGGTTTCGCCATAAATAAACTCGCGCACGCGGTCTTCTACCACCCTGCGCACATTTCCGTTGGCACGGCTGGCGCTTTGGATGATCTCGCGGCGGGCATTGTTGAGCAGTTCGTCGCCTTCGCGCGGCAGGATAAATCCGCGGGTGACAATTTCTGGTTCATAGACCACCGCGTTAAATTCGCGCGACATGGTCAGGTTGACCATCACCACGCCGTCACGCGAAAGCGCTTCACGCTCACGCATCACTTCAGGGTCCACATCGCCCACACCCGAGCCGTCCACAAATACGTATTGGGCCGGGGTGCGCTCGTCGCTGATGCGCATCTCGCCGTCCACGAACTCGATAATCTGGCCGTTTTCGATCACCTGGATGTTCTCGGCAGCGATGCCGATTTCCTGGGCCAGGCGGGCATGCCGTTTGAGCTGGCGCAGCTCACCGTGAATGGGGATGAAATACCGCGGGCGGGTGAGGTGCAGGAGCAGTTTCATCTCCTCCTGGCTGGCATGTCCGGAGACATGCACCGGGGCGATGGATTCATAGATCACATCCGCGCCCTGCTGGAACAGGCGGTTGACCACGCGGTACACATTCTCTTCATTACCCGGAATGGGGTGAGAGGAGAGCACCACCGTGTCGCCGGCTTCGATGTCGAACAGGCGGTTGGTCCCGGTTGAAAGGCGCCCCAGGATGCTGGTCGGCTCGCCCTGCGAACCGGTGCACATGATGACCACCTGATCGTCCGGCATGTTGAGAGCCTGGTCGATGGGGACCAGCAGTGTATCGGGGATCTCCAGATAGCCCAGTTTGCGGGCCATCTTCATGTTGTCGATCATGCTGGAACCCACAAAAGCGAGTTTGCGGTTGTGTCGTTCGGCGGCGTTGGCCACCTGCTGCATGCGCGAGATGAGCGAGGCAAAGGAGGCGATGATGATGCGCCCGGGGGCCTTGCTGAAGACGTTTTCAAAAGCTGCTTCCACCACCTTTTCCGAAGGCGTCCAACCGGGGCGCTCGGCATTGGTGGAGTCAGCCAGCAGTGCCAGCACGCCTTGCTGGCTGTAACCTGCCAGGCGGTTGTAATCGCTGGGTTTGCCATCTACGGGGGTGTGGTCAAACTTGTAGTCGCCAGAATGGACGATCAAGCCGGCGGGTGTATGAATGCCCAGCCCGACGCCGTCCGGGATGGAATGGCAGACGTGATAGAACTCGACCTTGAAGGGGCCGATTTCCACGGTTTCGCCGGCCTGCACAGTGCGCAGATCGGCTTTGGCGCCCAACCCATTGCGCCCAAGCTTTACTTCCAGCAGGCCGCGGGTGAGGGGGGTGGCGAAAATCGGCGCCTGCACCTCGTTGAGCAGGTGATGGATGGCGCCGATGTGGTCTTCGTGACCATGGGTGATGACGATACCGCGCACCTGGCTGCGGTGCTGGGTCAGGTAGGTCAGGTCGGGGATGATATAGTCAATCCCGAGCATGTCGTTTTCGGGGAACATCAGACCGGCGTCCACGACGAGGATCTCCCCATCGTACTCGTACACCATCATGTTCCGCCCGACTTCGCCCAGACCTCCCAGGGGAATGATACGTAAAATATTCGATTGCATTAATAAACCTCATACACAACGGAGCTGCGCTCCGCAAAGATCAAAAGAAAAAGGCCCTGGCAATTGGTCAAGCCAGGGCTTTCAGTCCCAGAAAATAATCCAAAACCTCGGTTTCAGATCACCGGTTACCCGGCCTTACGCAGCGGATTTTAACACATCGCACAAGAAAAGTCAAAGAAGCAGTCAAATGTATAGGGTGTCTGACAGTGGGCTGCCGTTACAACCCGGAAACCGGGCGGTTGGGCGCAATTATCACGGCGGCGAATAAAAAAAGCCCCGCCGAGGTTGGTTTACCTGGCAGGGCCTTCTGTTTTCTTCACATGCCAACTGACGCTCGTCCGTAAAGCCTTTCACGAATGGCGATGAGCTGGCGGCGCAGGCGGTCATCCCGTTCGATCATGTCGGCGACTTTTTCGCATGCGTACATCACGGTGGTGTGGTCGCGACCCCCCAGGGCTTCACCGATTTGCGGCAGCGATGCGTTGACTTCTTCGCGCATCAGGTACATGGCGACCTGGCGGGGCAGGGCCACGTCGCGGGTGCGGCTGCGCCCGGTCAGGTCATCGGCTGAAACGCCGAAAACACTGGCGACAGCGTCGATGACCTGCACGGTCTCCAGGTTGCTGCGCTGCGGCAGCAGGTCAGCCAGGGCGGTTTGCACCAACTGCGTGGTGAGCGGCATGCCCGAGAGATCAGCAAAAGCCAGCACACGCGTCAGCGCGCCTTCCAGCTCGCGGATGTTTGACTGCACCAGCCGGGCGATGGTCTCCAGGATTGGCGCGGGAACCTGTTTGTTGTTGCGTTCTGCCTTGGAGCGCAGGATAGCGATACGCGTCTCGATGTCGGGCGGCTGAATGTCGGCGGTCAGCCCCCACTCAAAGCGCGAGCGCAGGCGCTCTTCCAGGGTCACCATTGCCTTGGGCGGGCGGTCGGAGGAAAGCACGATCTGTTTCAATTGGCCGTGCAGGGTGTTGAAGGTGTGGAAGAATTCTTCCTGAGTGGATTCCTTGCCGGCGATGAACTGGATGTCGTCGATCAGCAGGACGTCGATACTGCGGTAGCGCTCGCGGAAGGCGGGCGTGTTGTGCGTGCGAATGGCATTGATCAGGTCGTTGGTGAATTCTTCCGAAGAGACATACAACACCTGCAGTCCTTTGGCATGGGCGGCGTTGCCAATGGCATGCAGCAGGTGAGTCTTGCCCAACCCGACGCCGCCGTACAGGAAGAGCGGGTTGTAGGAATTGGCGGGATTGTCGGCGACTGCGCCGCAGGCGGCGTGTGCCAGGCGGTTGCTGGCGCCCACCACAAAATTGTCGAAGGTGTAGCGCGGGTTGATGGTGTAATTGGCGATGCGCGGCGCGCCGGCGGGTGTGGCGGCCGTGGTATGCTGGCTTTCGCTTTCGGCTTCTTCGCTTTCACGATGATACACCACAAAACGTACCGTTTGAGGGGATCCCATGTGACCGGTCAACAAGCGGGAGACGGTGCTGGTCAAACGGCTGTCCAACCAGTCGCGGGCATAGGCGTTCTGGACACCGATGGTAAAGAGACCATCGTTATACTCGACCAACTGGGTGTCACGCACCCAGGTTTCATAATTGGCTTTGGCCATGTCCATCTGCAATTGACCGAGGGTCGCCTGCCATGCTTGTTGTGAATTCATCAATACCGCCTCCGATACGAAATTCCCCTATGCAAGCAACGTTTCACCGACAAAAAAAGGGCAGGTTCCCTTTTTTTGTGATCCCTTTGTCCGAGGCTGCGAAAACAAGGCGCAGAAACCCGCTGCAGTGGTTGCAGCGGGAACAAAGGACCCCCCTTATGGGTTCTTACTCATGGTGTTGGTGAATTGAGGATTTCTTGCTGTCCTCACGTACTTACAGCTCAAATTCTATCAAAATCCTGCGATCCCGGCAAGGCGATTTCCCTACGCCACCCTAAAAATTTATTGTATTTTAAGGTCACCGACCTTAACGAATTACAACCGAATATTAACCATTGATATGTATAGTGAATTTATTCACATTTCTGTATATGGGGTTTCGCCACCGCGAAAAACCGTATATATGGTGGTTGATTCAATTTTATAACGTTCTTGTCCACAGATGGCGTTTTTCCACGAAAAGTTTGCAATGGAGTTCGTGAACGTTTTGCGTAGAGTCAATCTCCGGATTCTGGAAGAAGGCTAAAAACCAGCCAGAATCAACTGCGCAGCCTTGCGGCCGATCTCAACCGCAAAGTTTGTGCCGCGGTCCCACGGATAAACTTGCGACATGCCGGCGTAATAAAGACCGCTCATGGGAGTCTGGATGGCAGGAATGTTGGCGGAGTGATTGAGCAGCGGGATGGGTTGAGCATAGGCTGTGCGCCAGAGCCAGGCGTTGCGCACCCAATCCGGTGAAAATTGGGGGTTGATGCGTGACAAGCCGGGCAAAAAGCGCTGGAGCAGCTCTTCTTTGCTCAGGTTGAAGTTCTCGTGATCGGTGTCCAGGTAATCGCCGCAGTAGACGATATGCTCGCCGCCAAAATACTCGGGCGAGAGGAAGTTGGTATGCTCCACCATCGCCAGGAAGGGATAGCCGGCGGTCTTGGGCATGTTGTACCAGTAGTAGCCCTGCGTGCTGATCTGCTGTTTAAGCGACAGCACCATCACCACCGCCCCCATGCTTTTTAAATTGAGCAGCCCCTGCAGGTAGCTGCCCGGCAGGGAGGGGGCCAGCGAAGCCATCAGAGACGGCGAGGTGGTGGAGAGGCAAACGTCAAATGTCTGCGAACCAGCAGAAGAGTCCAGCTGCACGCCGCCGTGTTCCAGCGGGGTAATGCGCTGCACTGGCGTGGAGAGCAGGAGATTCACGCCTTCCTTGCGCAGGCGCTCTGCCAACAGATCACTGAAGGCCTGCATACCGCCGCGGAAAGTGGCAAGGCGGGTGGTGCGGGCTTTGAGCCGCGCCCACATCCATGCCATGTTGACTTCTTTATAATGCGGCCCGAACTTGCCGACCAGCATGGGCTCGAACAGGTTGGTGTAGATGCGATCGCCGTAATAGCGCTGCATCCACTCGTAGGCGGTGGTTTTTTCCAGGCTGCGCCATCCAGCCAGGTAGCGCAGGAAAACCGTGACAAAGCCAAAGCGCGCCATGCCAAAGGGGAAGGAATAGCCGGGGAAAGTCAGCGCTGCCATCGGGCTGTCCAGCGGGTAGAAATTGCCGTTGTAATAAGCCACGGTCTTGGGTCGTGGGGTGACCACCCGGTCGCGCACACCCAGATCGTCCAGCAATCGGAAGATTTCTTTGTCGGAGAGGAACCAGTGATGGTAAAAACGCTCCACCGACCAATCCCAGTTGGATTCTTTGAAGCCGGCAGCCAGGCCGCCGACATAATTGGCGGCTTCGAAAATGGTGACTTCATGTCCGGCGCGGCGCAGATCAAAAGCTGCGGCCATGCCGCCCAAACCGGCTCCGATGATGGCGATGCGTTTCATACGAAAGACTCCCTAAGGGGCAGGTTGTTGGTCGGGTTGGTTGCGAACGTCCTGCACTTGCTTGCCCCAGCGCAGCGGCTGACGCAGGTAAAAGAACGCGCCCAACAGGGTGATGGGCAGCCAGAGTGCAGCGTGCAAGACCAGCGTGTAACCGGCTGCCACTTCCGGGGCGACACCGTAAGCCACCAGCACCGCGATGCCGGGAGCATCGAAGGTGCCCACGTATCCGGGCGCGGAGGGCAGGGTGGTCGCCAGGTTGACGATGCCGTTCATCAGCATCAGCCCAAAGAAGCTGATCTCGAAGGAGAAGGCGTGCATCACAAACCAGTATTTGGCGGTTTCCAGCAGCCAGATGATGACTGTGGTGACGAAGATCATCAGCGCATCGGCAGGCGAGCGAAGGCTTTCCAGCCCGGAAAGAAAGCGCAGGGCCAGGTCGCGCGTTTTGACGCGGATTTTTTCCGGAAGCAGTGGCAAAACGCGGTCGAGCAAGCGTTCGGTCTGGTGGGGGAACATGGCAGCCAGCAAGAACAGGATCAATGCGCCAAAAAAGGCCAGCGATCCGATGATTGCCAGGGTGCGAATATCGAGGCTGCCGATCAAACCGGAATTGTGGGTCAACCGGGCCATTTCCGAAAGGTTGAGGAATACAAAACCGAGCATGACCACGCCGTCAAAAATGCGCTCGACGATGATGGTCGCCAGCGATGCCGAAATGGGCACATTTTCGCGCTGTTTCAGGATGACGGCGCGCAGCACTTCTCCGGCGCGTGCCGGGTAGATGTTGTTGCCCATATATCCGATGGTGACGATGGGAAACATGGAAGCGGTGGAAATGGACTTGAGCGGGCGCAGCATGTAATGCCAGCGCCAGCTTCGCGCCCAAACGCCGACGAAATACACCGCGACGCCGGGAACCAGCCACCAATATTTTGCTTTCTGGACGATCGACCAGACATCTTCCAGTTTGAGCCCGCGCAGCGAAAAGTAAAGGAAAATGGCGCTGATGAGCAGGCCGACCCAAAACTGCCAGCGTTTGAGCATTAGAAGCGCACCAGAGAGATGACCATGGAGAGAATTATGAGGAGCGATAGCAGAGCAAAAATGACCTGGTTGCGCCGCAGATTGCGCTGCTCAACGTTGATTTTCTGTTTTTCGTTGGGTGATTTCTTGTTCATACGACCTCGTTTAAATTACCTGACCCCTTATTTTACTCCAATCCGCAGGATTTCTGATTGAAAATACTGTTCCTGAAAGTGTACGGCTTGCCGGACCTGGTCGTCGGTCAATGTGACACCGGCGGGTACGACCACCAGTTTGTCATCCGCGTCGTCCAGGCGGTGAACGACGGCGATGCAGATGCCGGTAAATTCGGACAGGGGAAACGCTTCCACGCCCAGCACATAAGCATCCAGGTCCTCGCCATCCGGGGCAGGAATGCCGGGCAGGTAGCCGTAATTCACCGGGTATTCAAAGCCGTGGGTGGTGTGGTGAGAGCCGTACGGACGATCAATCACCACCTTCACCGTGCGACCAAG
>JACRAG010000081.1 GCA_016213455.1 Anaerolineae bacterium
CGGCGCAGCTGCTGGGCGAAACCGACCCGCAAGCCGTCACCGAGCAGGTGCTCGAACACCTGGAAGGCGCGGCGGAGAAGCTGCGCGAAATCTTTGGGCGCGTGGATGCAAGCGTGATGCAGCAGACCCGCGTGACCCTGCGCCAGTCCGATCCGCGCCTGCAGCCCGAGTTCATCGAGGCGCTGGGCGAGGAAACCTATGAGGCGCTGGCTGACCAGCCGCTGGAAAACCTGGACGCCGAACAGCGCGAGATCGTCGAGTCGGTGCTGGGGTGGTGGCGGCAGAATGAAATTTACCGCTCACTGCTGTTGAGCGTGATTTCGGAGCTGTGGGTGGACTACCTGACCCGCGTCGAGGCGCTGCGCGTTTCGATCGGGCTGGAGGCTTACGCCCAGCGCGACCCGCTGGTGCAGTACAAGAGCCGCGCTTCCGAGCTGTTTGGCGAACTGCTGGTGGAGGTGCGCACCGCCGTGATCGGCCGCATGTTCAACATGCGCCCGCGCGCGGCGCAGCCCGCCCAGGGCAGCGCCCAACCCGCGCAGGCCAACCTGCCCTCGCCGGCAGCCGTGGCTCAACCGGCGGCAGCCTCCGGCGGGGCAGCGGGCAACAGCAGCGGAAAGAAGAAGCACCGCAAACGCTAGGTCATCGACGGACCAGGGAGATCCCTGGTCCGTTTTGCATTCTGACAAATCCGGGGGCGAGATGATTTCACCGGCGCGTGGCAGCTTGCCCAAAGGCCTGTCGTGACGAGTTGCACTTTCCCTCTTTGTGGTTTATGATTCTTCTACGGGCCTGCGCTGCGCCATCCGTTGCGACCCATTCTCGAGGCCCGCGCTGCAGCGCACCGCTTAAAGGAGACGATTTATGAGTGACATGCCTGGCGGCAGGCCGCCGGTTCCATCCACTGTCCCACCGCTCAACAAACGCATGCTGCTGATCACCTTTGTCACGGCAGGGTTGATCATTCTGTGTATGGGCAGCATTTTGCTGTTTGCCAGCCTGGGGCTTTCGGCGCTGTTCAGCGAGCCGGCGCTCTCCACCAGCGTGCAGCTGCCCGACGCCGTGACCGCCGGCGAAGAGTTTACCCTGCGGCTGGAGGTGGTCAACGACGGCGACCGGGCGGTCAAGCTGAGCGAGGTACGCTTCTCCAAGACCATTTTCGAAGGCTCCGATCTGCTCTCGTCGCAGCCGGCTTACAGCGAAGTGGTGGATTATTCCGGGCGCTACGGCTACAAATACGCCGTCGAACTGCAGCCGCGCCAATCGGCTGTGTTCACCTTCCGCTTCAAGGCGCTTTATGCGGGCTTGTTTGAAGGCGAGGTGTGGACCATGACCGGCACGCGCGCCAAAACCGCGCCTGCCACGCTGACCGTGCTGCCGGCTGATGAAATTCAGCCCGAACCGACGCCCCAGCCCAGTGCCACGCCGCAGGTCCTTCAACCCCTGCCGCCCACGTTGGGACGCGTACCTTACCAGGCGGTGGTGCAGATCATCGCCGGGGTGATGGTGAATGACCGCATCGAAGAAGGCTGGACCGGCTCCGGAACGTTCATCTCCGCCGATGGGCTGGTGTTGACCAACGCGCATGTGGTGCTGTCCGACCGCTATTACCAGGTGGAAGAACTGGTGGTGGCAGTGACCACCGCCCAGGACCAGCCGCCCGAGCCGCGCTACAAGATGGAACTGCTGCAGGTGGATGAGGCGCTGGATATCGCGATTGGGCGCATCACCACCGACCTGGATGACAACCCGCTGGATGCCAGCCAGCTCAACCTGCCGTTTGTGCCGCTGGGCAATTCGGATGAGCTGCAGTTGGGCGACTCACTGGTCATTCTGGGCTATCCCGGCATCGGCGGCGAGACCATCACCCTGACGCGCGGCGAGGTGGCGGGCTTTACCGCCGACCCCGATTTTGGCAACCGCGCCTTTGTGAAGACCTCCGCGACCATCGCAGGCGGCAACAGCGGCGGTTTGGCTGCCAACGAGAACGGTGAGCTGATCGGCGTGCCCACCCAGCTGGGCTACGGCGGCGACGGCGAGTTCGTGGACTGCCGTGTGCTGGCAGACACCAACCGCGATGGCGTGGTCAACGACCTGGATGACTGCGTGCCCACTGGCGGCTTCATCAACGCCTTCCGCCCGATCAAGCTGGCTCTGCCGTACATCGAGGCGGCCAAACGCGGCGAGGTCAACATTCAACAGGGCGTGACGGGCGACCGATCGGATCTGCAGCCCCGCGGCACCGCCATCTTTAAGGACAATTTCTCGGACGCACAGTCCGGCTGGCCCGAAGACGACCTGACCACCGGCGCGGTGCGCTACGCGGGCGGCGCCTATGAGATCGAGGTCAACGACACGGATTATGTCATCTGGAGCCCGTTAGACCTGGTGGACACGGCGGATGTGCTGGTGGAAGTGAGCGCGCGCGCCGTGGAACCCACCGGCGAGGGCGAATTTGGCGTGATCTGCCGCTACCAGGATGAGGACAACTATTACTCGCTGGAGATCAGCGAAGACCGCTATTTCTCGATCTGGAAGCGCGAAGGCGGAGAATTTTTTGCGATATACGATTGGGAGTACAGCGACGCCATCCCCGAGAGCGGCACGGTGACCCTCACCGCAGCCTGTTCGGGCAACGAGCTGGCGCTGGCGGTCAACGATATGCTGTTGATTTCCGTTGAGGATAATACGTTCGACTCCGGGCAGGTGGGCTTGCTGGCGGGTACCTTTGGCACGCCCAACCTGGTGGTGGCGTTTGACGACTTTGCCGTTTACAAACCCTGATTGCTCGGCGCAGGGGTGTTGAGAATACCAATGCAGGAGAAACAATCGTGAGCGATTCCAGTTTCTACATCGGACGGGCTTTTGATGTGCTGGCGGACCCCAAGAGCGCTGCCAGCATGGAGGCAGTGCGTTACGACCCGGATGACCTGACCACGCACGGCGTGATCGTCGGCATGACCGGATCCGGCAAGACCGGGTTGCTCATTTCCATGCTGGAAGAAGCAGCGTTGAAAGGCCTGCCCTCCATCGTGATCGATCCCAAGGGCGACCTGACCAACCTGCTGCTGCACTTCCCCGAACAGCAGCCCAGCGATTTTGAGCCCTGGATTGACCCCGAAGCCGCCCGCCGCGAGGGCATGACCGTGCCGCAGCTGGCAGAAACTACCGCGGCGCGCTGGAAAGCCGGCCTGCAGAGTTGGGACCTGGACAGCGACGAGCTTTCGGCGCTGCAGCAGGCGGTGGATTACGTGGTCTATACGCCTGGTTCGAGCGCCGGCAACCCGGTCAGCCTGTTGTCTTCCTTTGCGCCGCCGCACGGCTTGAACTGGGAGGAGCACCGCGAGATTTTGCGGGAGCGCATTTCGGCCACGGTGACCGCGCTGCTGGGCCTGGTGGGTTTACAAAACGTGGACCCGCTGCGCTCGCGCGAGCACATCCTGCTCTCCAATATCGTCGAGAGCGCCTGGGCTAAGGGCCAGCCGCTGGATATGACCGAGCTGATCATGCAGACGCAAAGCCCGCCCTTCGAGCGCCTCGGGGCGTTCCCGGTCAACAGTTTCTTCCCCGAGAAGGACCGTTTTGATCTGGCGATGCTGCTCAACAACTTCCTGGCCTCGCCGTCCTTCCAATCCTGGACGGAGGGGGCTTCGATGGAAGTGCAGGACTTCCTCTATACGCCGCAGGGTCGCCCACGTATGAGCATCTTCTACCTGGCGCATCTGGACGAAAACGAGCGCATGTTCTTCGTCACCCTGCTGCTGGCCTCGGTGGAAAGCTGGATGCGCTCGCAGCGCGGCGCCTCGGGCTTGCGCGCTCTGCTGGCTTTCGATGAAATCGTGGGCTACCTGCCGCCCATCGCCAACCCGCCCTCGCGCCCGGTGCTGCTGCGGCTGCTTAAACAGGCGCGCGCCTTTGGCCTGGGCCTGCTGCTGGCTACCCAGAACCCGGTGGACCTGGACTACAAGGGCCTCTCCAACACGGGCACCTGGTTCATTGGGCGGCTGCAGACTGAGCGGGACAAGATGCGCCTGCTGGAAGGGCTGGCGGCGCTGGAAGGCGGCGTGGATGTGAGCGTTTACGACCGCATGATCTCCGCCCTGAGCAAGCGCGTGTTCCTGCTGCACAACGTGCACAACCGCGGCGGGGCCAAAGCCTTCCAGGTGCGCTGGTGCCTCAACTACCTGGCTGGACCGCTCAGCCGCTCGCAGCTCGCGCAGCTCAAACCGCTGGGCTCCGGGCCGGAAGGCGGCGTTGCGGCAAGCCCAACGACCGTCGGGACAAGCCCGGCAGCAACTGTCGGACCGATGGCAACAGGATCGACGGCTGCGATGGGCGCAATGAGCGCCGGGGCAAGCCCCGTCAGCGTGGGGGCAAGCCCGACGGCAACGACCGGTCAGGCGGTTGCGACGACCCGCTCCGCGACCAACGGCCCGGCGGGTTTCACCCGTACGCCGGCTGCCCCGCCCGCCGGGGTGAAGGCGCTCTTTCTCCCGCCGCAGCTCAGCCTGAGCCAGGCGCTGGGTAAACTGGGCGGCGCGTTTTCCGGTCCGGGGCGCTCGGAAGGCGTGCTCTACCGCCCGGGCGTGATCTACCAGGCTGAGGTGGCCTACGTCAACCGTAAGATCGACCTGGACGCGCAGCAGCGTTTCGCTGTGCTGGTGGGTGCGCCGGAAGGCCGCGTGGATTGGGACGCCTGGGTGCGTGAAGCCCTGGATCCCGCCGCGCTGGACCCGCAGCCGCCGGCGGACGCCGTGTTTGCCCCGCTGCCCACCGCGCTTTCCAATGCGCGCACCTACGCCGCGCTGGAGAAGGATTTTGTGGATTGGGTCTATCGCAAGGGTGAGGTGCGCCTGTACGCCAACGAGACGCTCAAGGTGTATTCCAAACCCGGCGACTCGCAGGCCACTTTCCGCCAGGTGTGCGACGCCGCCGCACGCAGCGCCATGCAGGGCGAACTGGATAAGGCGACCCGCGCGAACCGGACCAAGCTGGATGCGCTCGAGCGCAAGATCAGCGCGCAGGAGCTGAAGGTGAAGAAAAACGAGGACGAGGTCAACCAGCGCCGCATGGAAGAGCTTTCCACGGGCGCCGAGGTGGTGATGAGCCTGTTCTCGCGGCGCAAAAAGGGCCTGTCGTCATCCCTGACCAAGCGCCGCCTCACCTCGCAGGCCCAGTCTGACCTGGAGGCCTCGGAAAAACTACTGGACGGGCTGCATCAAGACCTGGACCGGCTGAAAAAGGAAGCCGCCGAAGCCGAAGCGGACGTGAAAGAGCGCTGGGCGCGCGTGTCGGGCGATATCAGCGAAATGTCCATCGCGCCGTTGAAGAAGGATATCTACCTGGAATTGAACGGGCTGGTCTGGCTGCCGGTGTACCTGGTCAACGCCGAGGGGCGCACCATCGAAGCCCCGGCATTCTAGCGCCCGTTCCATCCCCTTGATACCCAACGGGGTTCAAGGCGGGATGGTTGCGAGGATGGTTAAAGACAGATGCGGTTCAAAGCCGCATCTGTCTTTTTGCCAGGAGTCTGCTTTCCGGATCGGATTGGGGGAAGGGATCAGGCGATCAGGTCGCCGATGCGCAGCGCATCGTGTTCGACCCGCCGGACGATCCCGATGCGTTCGTCCTGAGCGCGCGTTTCCAGCAGGTCAACCGCGTTCCGCCAGACGTTTTCGCGCCAGTGGTTGACCAGGCGCGAGATGAGCATCTCGTCCACCGGTCCGAGCAGGCGGTCGAACAGGTCCAGGATGGGCGCGTCAGGCTCGAGGATCTGGTCCTGGACGGCGTCAATGGTCTGGGCGATGATCAGATTGACGTGGGTATAATCCTGGTATCGGATGCGGCGCATCGCCGGGTTCAGGCGTGACCATTCCGGCTCCAGCAGCTCGTCCACCGTCAGCACCAGGTCATAGTTAATATGCGCGTTGACCCCCAGGAGCAGCTTTTGCAGTACCGGGGTGCGCGGTTCGAAAGCGCGGTTGTGCGCCAGCTGCCACACGGCGGGCGCCTGCGCCGGCTGGCGCTCATAGGCATCCAGCGCGGTGAAGTAATAGTCAGCGAAACGGTGGAGCAGGCGGTTTACCCAGGCTCCGTCCTGGAATTCGCAGGCCTCCAGCGCGTCGAGCATGTTGCCGGTCATCATGTGGTAGCATTCCAGAAACGCAGCGCGCGGGTCCGAGCGGGACTGCCAGTTGAGGATCAGCGTTTGCATCTGGGTGAGAGCCGGGTCATTATGCGGCGCCATTTTCCCTCCGGGATGTATTGAATTGTAGCGAAATTTCAGGGGAATTGTCCAGTCCAGTCGAGGGTTTGGGTATGGCTTTCTCAAAGTCAACCCCAATCCCCATAGTGAAAGAACTAAGTTATTAAAAGGTTCAAGCGACTTTGTGAAGACCTTAAGGGTTTGGGCGAGGTGAGTTTTTGGGATTTGATCAACTGATTCTCAGGAAGGCCAATGTGTTAGCCACACCCGTCGCTTAACACCCAGTTTTGAACCCAAACGCGGATTTTTCCGTATAGAAGATATGCACGCGGCGCAGGTCGCGTTGCGAATTTGCCTTTCCACGGAGTGACCACCATGAAGACCATCCACCGCGATTACGCGGAAGAATCGGGCGACTTTCACCGCCTGTGCCAGTTTGTTACGCAAAACAACGCTTATCTGCGCCGCCATTCCACCTGGTCGTTGGGCCGCGTGGTGGACTGGAAGTACGGGTTGTATCCGGGCAAGCGCGCTTACCCGGCTTTCACCGATCAGAACGCGCATCTGTGGTTTGACGGCTACGGGCAGATGGCGGGGTTTGTGATCTGCGAGAACGGCGACGCGGGTTTTACCATCCTGACCCTGCCAGGCTACCGCTTTCTGTTCGAGGAAATGCTCCACTGGACGCTGCAGGCCTGGCAGGCGCGTGGACCCCAATACTTCACCGAGGTCACGGAGCACCAGGGGCATGAGATGCGCGTGCTGGAAGGCTGCGGTTTTCTGCGCAAAGCGCCTTTCTTCTCCCGCCGCTTTGACCTGACTGGCGAGATGGCGCCGCGCTTCCCGCTGGAGGAGGGGTTCAGCGTGGTGGACATGCAAAGCCACCCCGATGATATCGGGCAGCGTTTGATGCGTTCAAACGCATTTTCGGGCAAGCAAAGCCTGACCGAAGAAGAGCTGCAGGATGAGTTGAAGTTCACCAATTACTCGCACCAGGGCCCGCTCTACCATGCGCCGACGGACGTGTGCGTGATGGCGCCGGACGGCACGATTGTCGCGGGCTGCGAAGCCCTGATCGACGGGGTCAACGCCGAGGCGGACATTGAGCGCGTGGCGACGCATGATCGCTACCGCCATCGCGGCTTTGCCCGGGCTGCCATTCAGGAGTGCCTGTACCGCCTGCGTGAGATCGGTATGCGCAACGCCTACATAACCGGGTACAGCCAGGCGGCGATTGCCCTGTACGGTTCGCTGGGCGCGGTGGATGAAGTCCAAAATTTCGTTTACGAACGCGGTTAAATCAAAAGCCCCTTCCTTCGGAAAGAAAGAAGGGGCTTTTGATTTGTACAGTCGTTTGCCGTCAGTCCGTGATAAGGTTTCCCAACCACCTTCCCGCCGGGAAGGGGGTTGGGGGATGGGCAACTGTTCGCTAACCCGGACTTATGTTCGTTTACAACTCCTGCCGTCCAGCCAGGGCGCGCAGGAGTGTGTTTTGATCGGCGTATTCCAGGTCGGAGCCGACCGGCAGTCCGCGCGCCAGGCGGGTGATGCGCAGTCCCAGCGGAGCCATCTGCTGGCGCAGGTACAGCGCGGTGGCGTCGCCTTCCATGCTGGGGTTGGTCGCCAGGATGATCTCGCGCGGCGGTTTGGCCTTGACACGCTCCAGCAGCGGGCGGATTTTGAGCTGGTCGGGTCCCACGCCCTCGATGGGCGAGAGCACACCGTGCAGCACATGATAGCGCCCCTGGTAGCCGCCGGTGCGTTCCAGCACCAGCACATCCAGCGGCTCTTCCACCACACACAGCAGGCTGTCGTCGCGGCGCGAATCGGCGCACACCTCGCACATGGCCTGCCCGACCACGGTGTAATTGAAGCAGATCGGGCACATGGCGGTGGCGGTCTTGACCGCCAGCAGCGCCTCAGCCAGGGTTTTGGAGATCTCCTCGGGCTGGCGCAGCATGTAAAAAGCCAGGCGCGAGGCGGTCTTAGGCCCGATGCCGGGCAGGCGCTCGAAGGCCAGAATCAACGCCTGCAGCGGTTCTGGAAGGGATGCCATTTAGAACCCGAGGCCGCCCAGCCCGCCTGCCAGCGGACCCATCTGCTCGTCCTGCATTTTGCGCGAGTTGTCCAGCGCCTGGTTGACGGCGGTGAGGATCATGTCCTGCAGCATTTCCGCGTCCACGTCTTTGAGCAGTTCGGGGTCAATCGCCACCGCGGTGATGCGCTGGTCGCCGGTGGCAGTCACTTTGATCGCGCCGCCGCCCGAGGTGCCGTCCACGGTCATTTCTTTCAGGCGCTGCTGGGTCTGTTCCATCTGCTCCTGCAGCTTCTTGAGCTGGTTCATCATGCCGCCCGCGCCGCCGCCTGGCATCGCCGGTCGATTAAATCCTTTAGCCATGGTTTCCTCCTGAGGATAAGATCTTGTTCACAGGTAAACTGATTCTACGCGAAATTGGTGCGCTGCAAAGGTTGGGGTCCAAGGTGATCACGCCTTTCATAAAGCCTTTTCTACCAAATCCCTCAATCTCTTTCTGCGCCCCCTTCCCGTGGAAGGGGGTTGGGGGGATGGTTTATTTTCCAACTTTGCCTGCGACTTTAAGAAAGTCCATCCATGGGTTGGCGGGGTCGCACACCCTGGCGCAGACCCAGCCTCACCATCACGAGCCTTTGCCGGAGAGCTTGGTCTGGTCGGTGATGATGCCGCCCAGGTCCAGGGCGGTGTTGACCAGCCCGTCGCCGGGGGTCTCCACCACCTCGTCTTCGATGCTGTTCTTGTTGCCCACCACCACGCAGCGCACCGGCAGGTCCACGCCCAGCACGGCGCGCAGGGCCTGCTGCACCATATCCAGGTTCTCGCCGGTTTCCATTTTGGATTTGATGATCTCGGTCTGGAAACCGAGGATGAGCACGCCGTCTTTGATGGTGTAGGTGCGTACCGAGTTGATTGTCGCTTCCACCAGCGAGCTGCGCTGGCGCACCGCGGAGCGAATGCGCTTCCAGTTGTCGTGGATTTGCGCCAGGCTCACTTCGCCGGTGGCCGATGCGGCTGCAGGGGCGGGCTGCTCCCTGGCGGGCGTGGGAGTCGGCGCAGGCGCGGCATCCCGGTCCACCTTGCGCGGGGGAGCGCCGGCAGGCGCATTGCTGCGCATCAGATCGGGCGCGGGGGCGGCTTCGTCCCAGGGCGGCTCGGCAGGCGCGGACCGGCGCTGTGCTGCTGACTGCGAGACAGGCTGCGCGGCTGCCGCCGGTTGGGCAGCTGGCTGCGCGGTCACCGCCTGCACGACCACGACGCGCTCTTCGACCGACTCAGCCAGGGCCAGCTCCAGGCCCAGGCCCGGCTGCCAGGCGCTGCGCGTGTCCACCGCGGCCTCGTTGAACAGGCGGATCACCTCCAGCAGGCGCGCGGTTTCAAAGCGCGCGGCCTGGGCGGCCATTTGCGCGCGCATCTCGGCGGTCACGTCCACCAGCGCGGCGTTGTTCATGCGCACCAGCATCAAGCCGCGCAAGTAATCCACCACCTGGCGGGCAAACTGGCGTGCATCCGTGCCGTTGTCCAGCGCGGATTGAATGCCCAGCATCCCGGCGGCGGGGTCGCGCTTGAGGATGGCTTCGACCAGGCCGATGACCTGCTCGCTTGCGGCGGTGCCCAGCAC
>JACRAG010000076.1 GCA_016213455.1 Anaerolineae bacterium
ATTTACCTGCGTTCCCATCACCAACGTGGAATCTGCCGCAAATGCCTCGATGCTGTCAAAGCGAGTCTCGCCTTTGCGAACCAAGAGGCGCTGATCGACCGAAATATACCCCATCGAGAAATCCACAATCTTTGCGCGGTCTTCGGTGATGGTGATGCCGTCCGCAGCCACATCATACTGTCCGTCCGCAACCGATTGGATCATCGAATCCCAGGCGACTTCAACAAACACCGGTTCGCAGTGCAGCCGGGTGCAAATTTCCCGCCAGGCGTCATAATCCCAACCGCCGGGCTCACCCGTTGAAACCAGAATGTAGTTGAAGGGGAGATAGGCATTTTCCACCGCAATGTTGATTTTGCGGCATCCCAAATCGACCACGGCTTTTTCAGCCGATCCAAGGCACCCGGCAGGCTGCTCCGCCGCTTCAGTGGCGGCAGGCGTGGCTGCGGCAGGCGCGCATGCCACAAGGATGGGAAGGACCAGAACCAATAACGCAATCGTAGCAACCAGGCGTTTCATCTCATCTTCTCCGGAAATGGAATATCGTCAATTCTCTGAATGACTCAATTGAGCTTCAGTACGGCAGTGCACAGTGCACAGAACGATGGGTGAAAGGGTTCATCATCATGCACTGGCAGTCTGACTGCTTCAGCCTGACGAATTACCCCGGGTGATGTTGGTCTTCTTGGCACACCTCCAGTTGTCTGACCCGCTTAAGGCGGGATTGTTCTCGTCAACGTTAACAAAAAAAACCTTCCTTCCGGAAGGTTCTCTCGCTCAACAAATGACTCAATGCGAAAGGGCCCTAACCTCCACGGAAGTTGGGGAAAAGAACGAGTCGCTTAAGAGCCAAATTGGTCGTCATTGTTACTTTTTATATCATGTGCATATTTCAATGTCAAGAAGTACATGGTTCAATCGTCAAAAGTTCACCCGAACGGATTATATTTGATACAATACAATCAAAATTCACCGATTTAGGGAGGCCATTCATGCCTGACGATCTATTCAACACCCTCTCTCCACTCTCCACCTCATCCGGTACTTATCAGTACTACAGCCTGAAGAAACTGAATTTGCCACACCTGGCAAAAATCCCTTATGCGATTCGTATTTTGATCGAGAATTTAATCCGCCATGCGGATGGAAAGAAAGTAACCCGAGAAACCGTCCGGAATTTGATGAACTGGAAGCCCAATGGCGATCGAACGCCAACCCAGTTTTTCCCTGGGCGCGTTGTTCTTCAAGATTTTACCGGGGTGCCCGTGATGAATGACCTGGCAGCCATGCGCAACGCCTTCGTGCGCCTGGGTGGTTCGGCAGACCAGATCAACCCGATCATTCCCGTGGATCTGGTCATCGATCACTCTGTGCAGGTGGATTATTTTGGTACCCCCGACTCTTTCCGCCAGAATGTAGAATTGGAATTCTCGCGGAATCGGGAGCGCTACGAATTTTTACACTGGGCACAAAAAGCCTTCAAGAACTTCCGCGTGGTGCCGCCGTCATCCGGCATTGTCCACCAGGTCAACCTCGAGTATCTCTCGCGCGGCGTGCTTACCCAATCCACATCTGAAGGCGAGATCGTCTTTCCGGAAACCCTGGTTGGCACCGACTCTCACACAACCATGATTGACGGCCTGGGTGTAGTTGGCTTTGGCGTGGGCGGCATTGAAGCAGTGGCCGCCATGTTGGGCGAGCCGCTCGAATTTCTCACCCCGGATGTGATCGGCATAAACCTGGTAGGGCACCTCTCTGAAGGCGTCACCCCCACCGACCTGACGCTGACCATCACCCAGATCTTGCGTAAAGTCGGTGTGGTTGACAAGTTCGTGGAATTTCATGGCCCCGGCCTGGCATCGTTATCGCTCGCGGACCGCGCGATGATTTCCAATATGGCGCCAGAGACCGGCGCCACGGTACTCAACTGGCCTGTTGACCGCCAGACCCTGGCTTACCTGCAATTAACCGGTCGTCCCACCGAACTGGTGGAGGCTTACTTCAAAGCCCAGGGGCTCTTCAGAGAAGATGGCGACCCAGACCCCGAATACACCCAGGACATCACCCTTGACCTGTCAACCATTGAACCAAGTCTCGCGGGACCCAAACGTCCTCAGGACCGTGTCGCATTACGCCAGGTGCAGAGCAATTTCCGTGAATCACTCACCCGTTCGCGCACCGAACGCGGATTTGGCCTGTCGCATGAAGACCTTTCCCGTACCGGTTCTTACAAGAAGAATGGATCGAGTGAAGTACTACACCACGGCGCGGTGGTGATTGCCGCCATCACCTCCTGTACCAACACCTCCAATCCCTTTGTCATGGTATCTGCAGGTTTGGTGGCGCGTAAAGCAGTCGAAAAAGGCCTCTCCGTCAAACCCTTTGTCAAAACCAGCCTTGCCCCCGGCTCTAAAGTGGTCACCTCCTATTTGGAGCAAGCCGGTTTGATGCAGCCCCTGGCCAGTCTGGGTTTCGACCTGGTGGGATATGGCTGCACCACCTGCATCGGCAACAGCGGCCCACTCCCTGAAGAAGTGGTGGCTGCGGTCAACGATGGCAACCTGGTCGCCGCAGCGGTCCTTTCGGGCAACCGCAACTTTGAAGGACGGGTGCATCCAAATGCGCAGGCCAATTACCTGGCGTCGCCTCCGCTGGTCGTAGCGTACGCCCTGGCGGGCACGGTGGATATCGACCTGACGACCCAGCCGCTGGGTACTGGCAAGGATGGGCAGCCGGTTTACCTCAAAGATATCTGGCCGACTTCGGATGAAGTCCAGTCCATCCTGAGCGCAACCATTCAACCCGGCATTTTTAGCGAAAATTATGCCTCTGTATATTCAGGCAGTTCCGAATGGAACCAGATTCAAAGCGGCTCCGAATTGCTTTACCAATGGAGTGAAGACTCCTCTTATCTGCAAGAACCGCCCTTCTTCAATGACCTCTCCAAAACCATGGCTGCCGTAAAGGGTGTGGAAAACGCGCGCATCCTGGCTCTCTTCGGTGACTCCATCACCACCGATCATATTTCACCCGCCGGCAACATCTCTCCAACCAGCGCAGCCGGCAAGTACTTGCAGGCCAAAGGTGTGGCAATTGCCGATTTCAACTCTTACGGCTCACGCCGTGGTAATGACCGGGTCATGACCAGGGGCACACTGGCGAACATCCGCCTCAAGAATCTCATGCTGGGTGGTGTGGAAGGAAGTTTCACCCTCCATTTACCAGACGGCGAGAAGATGAGCATTTATGATGCCGCGGGCAAATATCGCGCGGAAGAGGTGCCATTGGTCATTGTCGCCGGAAAAGAATACGGCACCGGCTCCAGTCGAGATTGGGCAGCCAAAGGCGTCATGCTCCTGGGGGTACGTGCGGTGCTTGCAGAGTCGTTTGAGCGAATTCACCGCTCCAATCTGGCTGGCATGGGCGTCTTACCACTCCAATTCAAGCCTGGAGAAAGCGCCGCCGCCCACGGCATCACTGGCAGGGAAAAAGTCACCATTCCCAATATCGCCGATATCCGCAGTCCGAATGGTGAATTGGAGATTGTGTTGGACCGCGAAGATGGGACACGGCACAAATTCACGGTACTGGTTCGCCTGGATACCCAGAATGAAGTGGTTTACTATCACAATCGCGGCATTCTCAGTACCATTCTGCTGAACCGCAGCGCTTAATATTGGTTTGCAGGTAATCAAACAGGCGCTCACGAATTCATGAGCGCCTGTTTTTCTTAATCCCTGGATTTAACCCTTTTTGTC
>JACRAG010000024.1 GCA_016213455.1 Anaerolineae bacterium
GCTCATCAGCTCGCCGTCCATGCTGGCGGTGATCTGATCGTACCCATCCAGGTTGCGGTAGGGCAGTTCACGGAAGACAAAAGTGAAAGGTCCACCCTCAAAAACGAAGCGGATGGTTTCGGTGACGATGATTGTGCCGTCCGGTTGAACCGCCAGAGAAACATCAAAACGTTCCGCATGGTAGTCCTTTGCGGCCTGGACCCGGTTGAACGGGAGGAGGATCATCAACAGCAAGAGCATGAAAACGACAATTTTTCGCGGGATCATAGTTTCTCCAATAATATCAATATACAGGGTTCCCGGAGCGTTGTGCGCGTAATTTAAAGATTGTTGACACCTTCTTAACATCCAGCACTGCTGGATCACGAACGGGCGTTGATGGCTGGCCTGGCAGCTGGCGATTGTGCCGGATTCATTTACTAAATTCTACGTCAGGTTGCGGACAGAGGATTGTGGATTCATCAGTATAATTAAGGGAGGGGACGGTATCTGTATCATCCAATCAATCGGGACAATTGTGGAGTGGGGAAATGAAATTGCAAAAAGGATTCTATTTCATCCTGTCTATTGCATTGATTGCATCCTGCCTGGTGCCGGCTGCGCCTGAACGCACCGTGCAGGCAGCGCGTGCCTTTGAACCGGCTTTGCCCCAAGAAATGGACGAGTTTGGCAATGTGGTGAGAGAAGGGGAGCAGTTCATCAACTTTTTGCCTGATTCTGAAGGTAACACAGTTCAGGTGACCCTGGACGCACAGCATAACGAAACGGGCAGGGAAACGCTTGCGCGCAATCCCTTTGCCAGCCGATCTGAGCTTGTCACAGTCCTGGATCAAGTGATGGGCGTTCCGGACTTGAATGGCTCCAATTTTCCGGTATCAGAAGAGTGGAAATTTAGCCTGTATGGATCCGGCATCGGCGCGGCGGGTTTATTTGGCCTGGACCTGGAAGGTGACGGCGAGCAGGAAATCGTGGCTGGCGCGAATGCCAAAGGCGATTTTGGCGCAGATAATTTCTGGTATGTCCTTCGCCAGACCGGGATTAACCAATACGAACAGATTTGGGTCAGTGAAACCTTCCCGGTAACGCTTTGTCAACTTATTGCGTCTGATATTAATCAGGATGGGGTTGCCGAAGTCATCATTGGATTGGCCGACGCCAGTGTCCATGTCATCAGCGGAGAAAATTATTCCGAACTGTATTCATTCGGGGTGCAATTTGCCCCCACCACGATGATCATTGCCGATGCCGATGAAAATGGTCAGGAGGAGCTGATTATCTCCGATGGCACGAAGGTTTCCGCTTATAGCGTCACGACCGGGCAGCTGCGCTGGTCGTTGTCCAGTTACGGTGGCGACCTTGCGGTTGGCAACGTGGATCAGGATGCGGATCTGGAGATCGTGACCAGTAAGGGGTATGTCTTAAATGGCAAGACCCGCGGGGTGGAATGGTTTTATCCAGCCAGTACCGGATTCGGCGCCAGGGTGGATCTGGGGGACATCGATGGGGATGGCATGGAGGAAATCGTTGGCGCAAACAGCTGGTACAGCCTGACGGTTTTTGATGCCGACCTGAAATCGCCAATCTGGGATATCTCGACAACCCTGGACATTCAAGCCCTGCTCTTGTTTGATGTGAATGGTGACGGTAGAGAGGAAATCCTGTATGGGGATGGGCAGTGGGGTAGTGTCCATTGCATCGATGGACTGAGTCAGGCGGAGGTTTGGAAAATTAAGAATCCAGAACATGGCGTAACCAACCTGGCGGTTGCGGATGTGGATCAGGATTCTGCCCTGGAATTGCTGTGGGGCGCCGGGCACACTTCGTCCGGTGAAGATTTTCTTTACATTGCCGGGATTAATACCCGGTTGATTGAATGGAAAAACCTCGATTTCGACGGTCCCCTGAATGCGCATGATGTTGGTGATGTGGATGATGATGGGCAGGCTGAGATTGTGCTGGGCACTTTTTCCAGCAATTCCGGTTATGGCGATGGAACCCTGCACATCATCGACGCGACCACCCATGCGCTGGAATGGCAGCTCACCGATTTGCCCAATTTGAAAAATTGGGAGGGGATCGGCTCCATCCGAATTGCAGATGTGGATGATGATGGCACGACAGAATTCGCCGTGGCTACCGCTGATCTTTATGACGGGGTTATTCAGATTTACGATGGTCGCTCGCATACCCTGGAACGTCAGAGTGTGGAGTTTTCGTCGGTTTCCCTCACGTCGATGGAAATGGGCGATGTGGATGGGGATGGAAAAACCGAGATTGTCGTTGGACAGGATAGATTGACGACCGGCGCCACCGGCGTGCGGGTTGTGGTTCTGGACGGCGCAACCCTTTCGGTGGAATGGCAGAGCATCAGCATGGACACCTATTGGGGAGGTGTCTACGATGTTCACCTGACCGATATCGACCAGGATACCATACTAGAAATTGTCCTGACGCTGGATGGCGGAAAAGTGTATGTCTTTGATGGCAAAACCCATGCCATGCAGGCATTGATCAACGCCCAGGCCATTTCGGTCTGGAGCGCCGATCTGGATGGGAACGGCGTGCCATCGCTGTTGTTGGGCCGCCTGGATGGCAAAATTGATGTGTACAACGGCCAATCCTTCCAGTTGGAAAAGACGGTGGCCCTGACGTCCAATCCGGTTCGCTGTCTGACGATGGCGGACGTGAATTTCGATGGAGAAAAGGAGTGGCTGGTGTGTAATCCCGGCAGTCTCTCCGTGTTTGATGCAAACAGCAGTGAGCTGCTCTGGCGCAAAACGGATGGTGGTGCGGCGACCGGCATGTACAACCAGATCAGCACAGGTGAATTGGATGGAGATGGTTTTATCGAGATTGTTTGGGGATCGAATGATCACTTATATCAATACCACATGGGTGTTTCAGATCCGTTGGGATCATCGACCATGCAGGTGACCCCGGCAGCCGCGGAACCTGGTGACACGTTGACTTTTACAATCGAATTGGTGAATCAGAGCACGCATGCTTATCCGGATGCACAGTTGGACAATCCACTGCCGGATGTGCTCCAATATGTGGAAGGCAGCCTGTCTGCCTCCGATGGTGCCGCCGTCATGGAAAATCATCACCTGGTGTGGAATGGCGAAATTGGTGAACTGGACCATATTACCATCACATACCAGGCGGAGCTGGTCAAATCTGCACCGAGGACAACTTTCCTCAATACCGCTGTGCTGACTACCGGGTCCTTTTCAAAAACCATGAGTGCATCGTTTACGTTGAATCTGATCCGGACTTTCTTGCCGGTTTGCCTGTCGCCCTGGATACCCCTGTGCGGCGATTTTCAGGATGATTTCTCCAACGCGGGTTCCGGGTGGGCCGTTTCCAATGATGCGAATGTCTCTTCGTCCTATGTGTCAGGCGAATTTGCGGTCACAGCAAAGAACACGGATTACCTCTACCTGTTTCGGGCGCCTACCTGTAAGCGATCAAATTACTCCGTTGAAATGGATGCGCGTTGGGCCGGAACAACTGGAAATGGTTACGGATTGATTTTTGATTTGGATGATACTTACGCCAAGTATTATCTTTTCCTGGTCAACAGCGATTATCAGGATTATGGGTTATTCCGTTATTCCAACGGTTCCTATCAAACCATCGCTGATTGGACCCCGTCGCAGGCCATCCGGTCCGGTCAACAGACCAATCATCTGAAAGTGACCCGGATCGGTGCAGATATTCAGTTGGCAATCAATGGAAACGTCGTTGGGACATGGAAAGATCAAAGCGCCGCTACGCCTGGTTTGGTCGGACTGGTGATTTCGCCATACATGGATCTGCCTTATGCAAATGCCCGTTTTGACAATTTCAGCGTGATCGAATTGCCCGCGCCTGCATCCGCAGGATCTACGCCAGACCGCTCGATGAATGCACCCGCCAGCGGGGCGCCTGCCATGCTGCAAATGCGCACCCTGGATATCGAGCGAGCTGCCCCGACCGATTAACCAGCGGCTTTCAATGGTGTCTCCTGCAGGGTGGGTGTGCCCTGCATCATCTCGATGATCTCGCGCGGGTGGTCGAACAGGGCTTCGGGGGCGTGCTTTTGCAGCGCGCTGCGCGCGGTGTAGCCCCAGGTGACCGCACCGAAGGGGATGCGCGCATCGCGGGCCGATTTCAAGTCGCGCACTTCGTCGCCGATGCTCAGCGCTTCCTGTGATACAATTTTGCTCTTCTTGAGGATCTTTTCAAAAACCTTTTTCTTGCCAAACATGGATACACCGCTCTCCATGTAATGAAAGCGGGCCATGTTTTGCGGCCCCAGCACCTGGCGCACGTTTTTCTCGGCATTGGAGGTGACAATCGCCAGTTGAATGTCTTGCTGGCTCAACGTGTCGATGACCGCCTGCATGCCGTTGACCAGGTTGATCTGTTCGATCTGCGCATTCATCAGCTTTTTGAGGTGATTGCCGATCAGCAGCACTTTCCAGAAGGGGATGCGGTACTCCTTGAGAATCTGGTGCACTTCCAGCGAGCGCAGTTTATCCAGGTCAGACGGATCAACCGCAGGCAGCCGGTAGCGCTTCGCCAGGTCGGCGAAGATGCTTAAAAACCAGGGATAAGAGTCGGCCAGGGTGCCGTCGAAATCGAAGATAACCAGTTTATATTTCATGCCCGATCCATCTGCGTCAGTGATGGATGCTATTTTACCTGAGGAATGGGCGCAGCGGTCAGGGCGCATCAAAGTGGTCGCCTCAGGGTTATAACAGTGTCAAGATTTTTCGGGAGGACGCCAGTTTTGAAAACCCAACCCACACTGATCTACAACCCCAACGCCGGCAAGGGCACAGCCGGCCAGAATTTGCCCAAAGTGCAGGCGCTGCTGGCCGAGCGCGGTCTGAGCTATGACCTGGTGCTGACCGAGGGGCCGGGCCACGCGTTGGACCTGGCGCGCCAGGCCGCTGAGGCGGGCTGCGAACTGGTGATCGCGGCTGGTGGCGACGGCACGGTCAA
>JACRAG010000079.1 GCA_016213455.1 Anaerolineae bacterium
ACCCGCGTTGGCAAGGCGGCCGCGCAAAAATGATTCGCTGAAAACAGGCATCAGCATGGCCGAAACGAATGCCAGCAGCAGGTGCAGCGGCGTGGCTGGCACGGGCTGGAGCGTGCGCGCCAGGGCGACCTCGCTCATTTGGTAAACGAACACACAGCCCAACAGCAGCCCTCCACCCGCCAGAGCGGCTGTCTGCCAGGGCAGGGTTCGCTGTGTCGGGTGGGCCTTCATCGTGGTCTGTCCGATTTGCGATTGAAGCAGAATAAGGGCAGCAACCTGGGTCACGGGCACCCAGACCAGGCTGGGCGATGTAAACATTTCCCACAACATACGCGGTAGATACCAATACACGCCAGCATCGATCAACACCGGCAGCAACCCGATCAACCCGGGCAGGATGTAACCCAGCAAGATGACAAGACTATCAGGAAGGATTGTGACCGGGATGGAGCGCCGCGCCGCGACTGCGATTCGCAGCCCACTGACCCCGGATAAGAGCAGCAAATAGGCCAGGCTGGTGATGAGATGAAGCTGGTCGAGCGACGAGAGTTCAACCTGGGTACCCGAAAAACGGCTGGCAACCAACCAGAAACCAACCGCGACTACGCACAGCAGCACGGCAAGCAGGGGGGTGTTCTGGAGGATGGTCAACCGTTTCATGGCAGCGTTTCAAACCCCTGGGGCCGGTTTTGAGGGCGGCTCAGCGGGCGGATACCTTTCAATTCTGTCAGGGTTAGCCGGTAAGAAATCAGCATGGGTGGCCCGGCGCAGGCGCGCCGGGCCACCCGGTGAACTTAGTTTATGGACACGGCAGGTCAGGCGGGCAGCCGATGGTGGGCGTAGGCGTGATGGGCGTCTTGGTCGGCGTGGGCGTCTTCGTCTTGGTCGGCGCAATGGTGTGCGTCAACGTGAACTGCAGCGTGTTGGTGGGCGTGTTCGTAGGCGTGACGGGCGTGTTGGTGCGCGTCGCTGTGCTGGTGGGCGTGTTGGTGCGCGTGGGCGTGTTGGTGCGCGTCGGCGTGCGCGTGCGCGTGTTGGTCGGCGTGACGGGGGTAGGCGTGAGCGTCTTGGTCGGCGTCAACGTGATGGTGGGCGTCAGAGTTTTGGTTGGCGTCAACGTGATGGTGGGCGTGTTCGTCCTGGTGGGCGTCAATGTGCGCGTGGGCGTCAGCGTCCGGGTGGGGGTGTTGGTGGGTGTGTTGGTTGGGGTACGCGTTGCCGTACTGGTGAAGGTGGCTGTAAAGGTGCGGGTTGCGGTGGGGGTGGGT
This sequence comes from Anaerolineae bacterium, assembly GCA_016213455.1. Taxonomy (GTDB): domain Bacteria; phylum Chloroflexota; class Anaerolineae; order Anaerolineales; family Anaerolineaceae; genus Anaerolinea. Next base: position 1,269 of record JACRAG010000079.1, read on the forward strand.
GACGGCAGGTTGCTGGAAACAATCAGTTCTTGTTCGATGCGGTTGCTATATTGCGAACCAGTGTTCAAGCTGTTGTTGTCACGCGCCTGGATGATCAATTTGTAGGTGCCGGCCGAAACCGCCGAACCGTTGCTCCAGGTGTAGGCAGCCAGGTTGGTCGGGCACGGATTGGCGCTCTGGTTGAAGAGGCAGTAGGCTGCGCCGCTGGAATCAACCACGCTGTGTACGAGGGTACCACTGGAATTGTACACGCTGAACCAGACCCGGTCGCGGGTGCGAATGCCGCCGGCTGCCGTGACTACTGCTTGGATGTTGAAGCGTCCGCCGGTGCCTTCCAGGCGATTGGTGGTGATCCGAGGCGCATTCAAACCAGTCAAAGGCATCTGGCAATCCTTCGGGCCGATTTTGTAATTCAGGGTTAGCTCGAAGCTGTCGCCGTCATAGAAGTTGTAATTCCCCGTGGGATACACCGGCGATGGACTGGTCAGCGCGCCCTGCCAGTTGCGATCCATGTTCAAGGTCACCGTGCCACCCTCCAGGAAGGGAATCTCACCCAGGTTGGTGAAGTTATGCGTCCAGGCAGTGGATTGGCTGAGTGTCATGCCCGGTGAAAGCATGGTCGTGATGCCCATTGAGGGGACGGTGAGTTGATAGTTATTCAATTTGATCGTCGGGCGTGTTTCTCCCACGATCTGGTTGTTCCAGGGCCCGTTCCAAACACCGTTCATCGATACCAGGTAAGCCGGCAGACTGTTGTTGTTGTTGACCAGGCGGATGGTCATGCGGTTACCATCCAGGAAGAGTTGCTCGCGCGAATCCTGGACCACCAGATCGGTGCAGGCTGCCACAACCGTGGGCGTGGGCAACGGATCGAGCGGTTTTAGATATTTTTGCTGGATCACACTCACCGATCCCAGATAAGGTCCAGTCCAGCCGATGGAGAGATTGTCATCGCCGCTGCCTTCAATGTGGTCGGCTTCGATGTAGTAGAGCTGTCCAGCCACCAGAGAAATGGTTCTGGATTTTTGGTTGGTTTCTTTATCCCAGATCGGCAAGCCGCTGGAGCGTCCAACCCAGGCCGCCACATAGGCGATCAATGTCTTGCCGGAGGGATTTTGGTTGGGGCTGATGTATAACCGGCTGGCATCGTCCGAGGATACATAGAAGGTGTAATCCCCGGTGTAAGGAGCGCACAGGTAAGCACGCATGCGCGAGCTGTAATTATCATCATCGTTGATGCGCGCATCCGCATCGCCAGAGTTATATTCTTCCTGCGGCGCGCGACCGGCATTGATGATGCTGGCTTCGACTGTACTCAGCGTGTTCAGGTCGTTACCGGTGATGCCGAACAGTTTTTGTAGATTCTTCCACAAGGCCACGGTTGCGCCCGTGCCTTTACAGTCTGCTTCAGGCGGTTTTTCGTTCTTGGGCACCGGATTGAGATAGGTTTTATCGATTAAGACCGGCGTATCGCCATCGTCGATTCCGGGACCTTTCCAACCCAATCCCATGAAATCGCCCCCAACATTTTCTTTGAGGAAGATCTCAAAATAGTAGATCCCGCCGGCGACCAGTGTGTAGGAACTGCCCGTGGCATAGCCGTTGCCAATGTCGGAGGGAGTCAGACCTGTGTAGAAGCTTTCGATGGAGGGCGTGGCGTAATCGACCGTGGTGCCGCCGGGTGAGCTGTTGAAGTAAAAGCGTGCATTGTCATCGCTGACCATATAGAAGGTGTAGGGGCCGGTTTGCGGCGCGCATAAACGTCCGCGAATGCGAATGGCGTAGTTGTCATTGTTGGGTGAGGCTTGCGGCGACCATTCCAGCTTGTCACCGGGTCCAATCCAGGTATCGATGGTTTCGGTGGGGTTGTAATAGGTATAGTCGATGTTGCCGAGCAGGTCATCCACACTGAGGCCAGGCATGTTATTCCAGCGATCCAGCAGGACGCCGCTGCCAAGACAAGGGAAGGGTGTGGGAGATTGGGTTGTGGTAGGTGTTAGCGATGGTGTAACCGTCTCGGTGGGGCCGGCGCCCATACCGCCAGTCAGACCGGTGACGCGGCTGGCGCGAAAGCGCTCCACCACGCCTTCACGGGTGGCGGTCAAACGCAGTGTGGGCCACCAGGTGCTCAGGAAGGGCGTGATGAGGGTGTGGCGGTAGGTGAGGGTGACATATACGCGATCGCCGGGACCGCCCGCATCGTCGACGAAATTGCGGATCATGGCTTCATTACCGGCAAAAAGCGTGTTATTCACGCCACGCGGCGTGTTGAAGTCCACTTTGGCACAGGTGTAGGGGAATTCCGAGGCCGGATCTCCGGTGATCAGTTCTTTTTTGCCGTAATAGAAGAACTTATAATCGTCGTCCTCGCTATTTCGGCTGGAGCAGATGGAAATGTTGAAAAAGTCCGGCATCTGCGGCGAGCCAACCAGGCTGGCGGCATTACTCATAAAGTCGGCGATGGTAGTCGGTTGGGTGGTGAGGTAATCGGCATAATTACCGCTGACGCTAGGGTCACGCCGCACACCAGCCGAACCAGCCCGGGCTGTGTCGGCAATGGAAAGCAGACGCGCCCAGTCTTGTAGAGCGTTGGTTTTATCTTCCCAGTTGCTGATTGTGGTGTCATTGTAGGGCAGCCGGCAATCCAGCAAGCCGTCCTTGAGGTCATCGGTGCGCAATGCGCCGGGTGTGGTGCCAAAAGAGGCTGCGACTGCGTCCGCGGCGGCACTACAGTATACGGTGTCGTAATTGCCTGAGACGGCGTAGCGCACGCCAAAGCGGGCGCCGTTTTCCAGCGCCAGCCAGGCCTGCAGAATGCGCCCGAATTCGATGATGCCAAAAACCAGTAGAAGCAGAATGGGCAGCGCGAGGGCAAATTCGAGCAGGCCCTGAGCCCTGGTTTTCTTGCTTTTCACAATCGTGCGAATTGATTTGTTCATCGCTACCCCCTTACTGGGTGATCTTGGTATAAATCCGGCTGGCAATGTCGTCGAAGATGGCCTTCAACTGCCCACCGCTGGGTGCAAAGTAATATTGACCGCAATTGGCCGTAGGCGCCAACGGGTTGCCTAAAGCGTTCACGCACAGGTCATTGGTGCGGTCGCCGTCATCGCCCACATTGGCCATGTAGCGCAGCAGCGGCACGCCGCTGGTCACTGCGGGTCCCAATCCGATCGAGTAGATTGCAATATCGTTGCCTAAAGGTTCGGCAGTATTCGCACTGACAAGTAGGGCTGCCTGATCGACCATGTCCAAGGCGTAATCATATGGGGAATAGTGGCTGGTGTGCGGGTTGCGCAGTTCCCAGGTTGTAGAAGGTGGACAGGTGTCATCGCTGTTGCCGGGGTCGGACGGGTTGTAGTCGATGCAGTAACGGGGCGTGTTGTTGCGGTCGAAACAATAATCCGGCCAGAAACGGCTGGTGCAGAACCCGTTGGGGTAGGTATTGGGAATGATGGCGGGGTTGTTGAGTGTGGTAAACGTGTCGCTGGCATTGACTGCGCCGTCGGAGAGGAATATGATAACCCACACGGCGCCTGGGCGCCCGTTGCGTTTCAGCTCATCGGCAGCCATGCGAATGCCGCAGCCGGAGCAGGTGGAAACGAGTGCAAAATTGGTGTTGCCGGTGGCGGCGAGCCAGTTGGCCGCGGTGGTGTGATCATTTTCCGAGTATGCGCCGTCTTTATCCCAGTCGAAGGCATCGTTTTTGTTATCGTCATCGCAGGGCACACCCAGGGCTTCATCCCACCGGTCGCCGTCCAGCGTGCAGGTCAGGGTGGTGTCGGCGTCATTGCCGTCGCCATCCCGGTCTTCCGGATTGGCAATGTTGACCAGGTTGATATGATTTCGCCATTCGGGCCACATGCGCGCGTAAGGCGCATCGTCATGCAGCCGGATGGTGCCGATGGTATCTTTGATGGTGGCAATATTTCCGGTTTGCAGGGTTGTCAGGCTCTGGACCATGTGAGCTGAGGAGTCAAAAGTCACAATCCCCAGGCTGTCATACCCCTGATACAGGGTGTCAACCAGGCTCACGCCTGCACTGAGTGCTGCCCCAAACGGCTGGCACGTGTTGGTTTTATTCCCGTTAATGTCGGTTGTAATCGTGCAAAAGGTAAAGGGGTCATAGTCAGAACTGGTTGATTTACCATATCCTGGCGATTTGAAGGTGATGCAGCTGGCGTAATCGGATGTCGATGAGGGAGAAAGGCATTCCGACGCCATGGACTCAGAGGTGTCGATGACCAGCATCACGTCCACTGCGGCTGCCTCAGCCACGGCATTGGTGGATAAGGGGATATCGCGGAAACCAAGCAAGGAGAGGAAATAGAAGGGGCTTTTTTGCCTGGCCTCCACCCAAACCAGTTTGCGGGCTGGCTGTGGGTCGATATCAGGTGTTCCATCGTTGTCCACATCACCATTAATCACCGGGCACATATCATAGAATTTCGGATTGGTTGTTTGCAGGGCGATATCGCGCAGGTTGTCTGCGTCGTCGCCGTCACAAATAAAGAGTTTCAGATCCAAAACGGCAGGATCGGTGTTGATGCTGTGCAGTTTGATCACTTCCAGCGCAGCGGCGACCATCTGATTGTATTGCGCATTGCGTTTGAAGTTGTTGGCGGCTGCCACCGAGGCGGCGTCCACGGCGCGTTTGAGCTGGCCATAGGAAGCATAAGTGACGCCAGCGTCAATCGCCAGGCCGACAAAAAAGAGCAACGCCAGGAGGCTGACAGCAAAAATGACCAGCACCTGGCCGTGACTGCGTGGTTTTTGATTATTTTGGGATAATTTCATCTTGGCTGCTTCCTTATGCCCGGTTTATGGGGTTGGGGTTGGTTTTGCGGCTGGCAGAGGCATCAACGTGTAGGCGTGGATTTTGATCGGGTTGGGAACAAAGGCGGTGAAGATGGGCAAGCCCAGCACCTGGTCATGGCAGACATACACTTCCACGGCCACGAAACCAATATTACGCGGCGCGGCGATGGGGGTGACATCCGCGGGGAATTCACCGGGCGTGTATGCGGTCAATGTGCGTACTTTGGGCAGGGTGTAGAATGGCTTGGCGTTGGCGTCGGTGTTGCCCTGGCAGTCATTTTTCCAGTTGTTGGTTTCCACATACGCGCCGGTCTTGTGGTTGGAAAATGCCCAATAATAGCTGGTATCGGAACCTTCCACAATCTTTTCTTGCGCTTGTTTTTCTACGGATTGTACTGCTTCGCCTTCACGGTAGGAGAATACGGTGATAACGACGTCGTCGGTGTCCGGGTTATAGTCCAAATATTTGTCCATGCCGCCGCACCAGGCCGGGTTGCCGGAGCAGCGCGGGTCATCGGGTGGGGGAGAAAAAATGCAGGATGAGTCCCAATAAAAGTCGAAACTATTCTGGGTGGCGCAATCAGTGTCGCCGCTGGTGCCGACAAACGGGTCGCGGATGGAGGCAAAGCGGGCGGCCTCACGAGTCAGGTCCAGGGCATCCAGATATCGACCGAGAAAGAAAGCCACTTCGACCAGGCCCAGCAAGATCAGGATTAGAACGGGCAGCACCAGCGCCAGTTCTACAAAGGATTGGCCGCGAAAGCCTTTTCCACGTTTTTGGGTGAGTTTATTCATGAGTTTGATCATGGCAATGGTCTTGCACCTGTTAGATTAGGATGAATGAAAACAAATCCGGCAGGCGGTTTGCCTGCACAGTTAAGATACAGGTGAGAAAAAGGTGTGTCAAGAGGGCTGACGGAACTGTAAACCGGGTTCAACGGCTTTGTAACAAAATCCGGACATTCCTGTATAATGATGCTCGTAGAGGATCCCGCTTTGTTTGATATCACGATTGACCCAGTTTTCATCGAAGCCGGCCAGGACAGTAAAGAAACAACCGGCCTGTACGCCGCCACCGCTCCGCGACGGTCTGAACGCTTGCGTGCTCAAGACCGGGTCGTTTTCTTGTTCTCACAAAGCGGCAGCGCATTGCTGGCTCCCAACGTGGAGCAGGAGATGCTCTCACGCCTGTCGGAGACCTTTTTCTCTTCTCCAGGCTCGGTCACATCCGGTATGCGCGCCACCGTCGAGCGCCTGAACGATTTTCTGCTCAACCGCAATTTGCGCGGTGCACGCCAGGGGGGAGCATTGAGCTGCTCGCTGGTGATGGTAGTGCTGCATTCTGCCAGTCTGTATGTGCTGCTGGCAGGCCCAGCGCATGTCTATTGGATAACCGGTGGGCGGGTGGAGCACACCAGCGACGCCGGGTCACGCGGATTGGGCCAGGCGCGGATGGTTAATCCACGGTTTGCCACCTTTGAAGCGGTGCCAGGCGCGCGTCTGCTGCTTTCCAGTGAAGCCCTGGGGCATTGGACCGACTCGGCGCTGATCAACTGGGCAGCTGCCTCTGCCGAACGCCAACGCACCCAATTGGTGGGTGATTCATTAAATGTACAGGCGGCTGCGCTCCTGTTTGAAGATGGCAAAGGTGAATTGCGCTGGACCACGGCACCCGCCCAGCCGGTTGCAGGTCCGAAAGAGCCGCGCCCGGCGACCCGACCGCAGGCTGCACCACGCCAATCGTTGGGGCAGCGCATTCGTGGCATTTTTCTGAGCGGAAAGACGCTTGCACAAAAATCTGACGATAAAGCGCCGGCTGATACCGCTGCGCCTGAGCCGGCGGCTGTGAATGCTGCGGCAATACCACCGGTGCGTTCGCGCGCTGTCCTGGCAGGGAGCGAAGAACTACAGAACCGCAGTGCAGGATTAAACGTCGCGCCTGTGCGCCGCCCGGTCAGTCCTGTGCAAGCTGACGGAAATAAGTCGTCACAAATTGCGGAACCGGCAGTGGTTTCTGAGCCAAAACCGGCCAGCCGGGCGGTTTCCGCGTTCAGTGCGGGCGCAGCGCGGGCTGGCAGCCAGGTGATGGGTGGCATGCGCACAGGATGGGGCAGAATCACGGACGCCGGCAGCAAGCTGGTGGCGCGTGCTTTGCCTGGCAAGCCCACGGATGGCGGATTGAATCTTTCGCCTTCCACCATGCTGTTCATCGCGCTGGTGGTTCCGCTCGTGGTGGTGTCGATCGCTGTGGTGGTTTATTTCCAGCGCGGGCGCGGGGAGCAGTATCAGGTATATTTTTCGACAGCGCGCCGTTACGCCGAGCAGGCTGCAGCACAACAAGATGTGGTTCTGAAGCGCGAGGATTGGACCCAATCCCTGGCCTGGATGCAAAAAGCCAATGAATACGGCGGCAGCGAGGAAGGCGATGCGCTTATGGCGCAGGCGCAAGCTTCGCTGGATGAACTGGATCAGATCAAACGGCTGGCTTACCAGCCCATCGCCATCGGCGAACTGCCGCAGGATGTGGTGGTCACCCGCATCGTGTCCACCTTGAACGATGCATACCTGCTGGATTCTACGCAGGGTCGGGTTTTCCGCCTGTACCGTACCGGCGGCGGGTTTGAGCTTGACCCTTCCTTTAATTGCGGTCCCGGCAAGGCGGGCGCAGCTATCATTGGTCCACTCCTGGATATTGTCCCGCTGCCGCCTAACAACGATTTCCGCGCCACGGTGATGGGGGTGGACGCAGGTGGAAACCTGGTGTACTGCGCCCCTAACGTGACCGGCTTCAGCAGCACTATGCTCATCCCGCCGGACGCAGGTTGGGGAGAGATCAAACGCATGGTGATTTATCAGGATGAGCTGTATATGCTGGACCCGGCAGGTAATGCCGTCTACCGCTATTATGGTTCGGGCGGGGCCAACTTCTCCGACAGCCCGCGCCTGTTCTTTGACACACGCATCCCGACCATGCTGGACGTGATTGATATAGCTGCAGACCAGGAGTTCATCTACCTGCTGCACGAGGACGGATCGATGACCACCTGCACCGACTCGGGCTTCAATGTGGAGTGCACCGAGCCGGCTCCATTTGGCGACACACGCGCCGGCCGGCCCGAAGCCCCCATTCGCTTTGAAGACGCCAATTTTGTGCGCCTGCAGGCAACGCAACCACCGGACCCGTCATTGTATATCCTGGACTCGGACAACGCGGCGGTGTATCACTTCAGCCTGCGCAAGCTCAATCTGCAGCAGCAGTACCGCGCGCCGTATGACCTGGACTATCCGCTGCCCGACACCAGGGCGACCGC
>JACRAG010000080.1 GCA_016213455.1 Anaerolineae bacterium
ATGAGCGAGGGCGACCAGCCCGGACAGCTTGAAATTCAACGCGGCGACCCGCTGCGCCTGACCTGGCATTTTTCGCCCACCAGCGACGCAGCCCACACCTTCAGCCTGACCTACCGCGTCTCGGGCGCCATCGCGCAGGAAGCGCAGGCCGACCGCCTGTTCTGGCGCGCCATCCCCGAAGAACATGAATATGTCATCCGGCAAAGCAGCATCCGGGTCGATTATCCACCACAGGTCAGCCCGCTTGCCGCCCCGGAAATCGTAGGACGGACCCCGCCTGAGGCTGGACCACAAAGCGCGGTTTTCAACCTGACCAACATCGACGAAGATGAAGCAGTGGAAATCAGCCTGCGCTTCCCGCCCGGCAGCCTGGCAAGCCAGATGCCAGCCTGGCAGGCTGCCGAACAGCAAAGCGAACAGCGCGCGCGCGACGCCCTGCCTTTTGGCCTGGTCAGCTTCGTTCTGACCGGCCTGGCGGGCCTGATCGCTGTGCTGCTGCCGCTGCGCGCTTTCCGGCGTGAAGACCCATCCGGGCAGTTCGCCTCCCAACCCGTCACCATCCCGCCCAATGCCGCCGCTCCCGCGCTGGCGGGCAAACTGGCTGGCAGCACCACCGTGCAGCTGGGCACCTTGTTCGACCTGGCCCGCCGCGGCTGGTTGACCTTGAATGAAGAAGCCCCCAAATGGGGTCAGCGGAATTTCAGCGTACACCGGCAGACCGGCACCGACCAGCTCGCGGGTCACGAACAGATTTTCATGCAGGTGCTGTTTGAGAAAGCCAAGGAAGATCGCGTCGCGCTGACGGACGTCACCAAACTATCCTACAACAGCGGGTACGCGCAAGCGCTGGAAGACGAACTGACCTCGGCAGGCTGGCGCGACCCGCAGCGCGCGGCGCGCCGCAAGCGTTATCTGCTTGGCACCGGTTTCAGCCTGCTGGCGGGCAGCCTGCTGCTTCTGGGCGGCATCGTCCTGTACGCCCTGCTGGCGGCGCAGAATACCTGGATCAACCGCATCGCCGGGCTGATCATGGGTGTTGGCGCCAGCATGGTCGCTGCCGCCCTGGTGGGCCTGATTGCCGCCGCCGTGGTTTCCACCCACTCCGATGAAGGTGCGCGCCTGTCTGCCGCCTGGTCCAGCTTCGCCAAATATTTGCGTGACCGGAATGCCTACACCCCGAATGCAAACCACTTCGAGCAATACCTGCCCTATGCCGCGGCGTTGGGCATCGCGACCCAGTGGACCAAAACCTTCCAGAAAATGGGCAATGTGCCCATGCCCGTCTGGTTCATCGGCACGCAAGCCGGCATGGACGATGCGAGCTTCATTGCCATCCTGGCGGCCATCTCAGCGGCAGACTCTTCCGCCGCTTCTGCTGGAGCCAGCGCCGGCAGCTCCGGGGGCGGATCTTCCGGAGCAGGATAGATTCAAACCGTATTACGGACGACCCATTGGCATGACAAAGGAGTAAGATGTCAACAAAATGGCTGGTGTGTTATGCAACCCATGCGGGCTCGACCCGCGAAGTGGCGGAGTTCATCGCCGGGTCATTGCGCGCCGACGGAAATTCGGTGGATTTTCTGGAAGCCCGCAATGTGCGCCAGGTGGACGACTATGACGGCGTGGTATTGGGCGCGCCGCTGTACATGTTCCGGTGGCACAGAGACGCGCGCAATTTCTTAAAACGAATGCGCACAGCCCTGTCAAGGAAACCGGTGCATATCTTCGCGCTCGGCCCTTTCCACAACACAGAGGATGAAATGACCACGGTCAGAAAGCAGCTGGATAAGGAGCTGGCGCATTTCACCTGGTTAAAACCGGCTGCGGCAACCATCTTTGTCGGGAAATACGATTACGCCAGCCTGCATTTTCCCTATTCGCTGATCCCGGGCTTCAAGCAAATGCCCGCCTGCGACGAACGCGATTGGGAAGCGATTCGAGCCTGGGCCAAAACCATTGACCGCCAGCCGGTCGCATAAAAGGGGAGAGCAGCTTATCTTGATGGATGGGAGACAGCGGATGGTTTCAAAGGAACAACTGGTGCAGCAGCTGCGCACGCTGGGTGTGCAGCCCGGCGGCGTTTTGCTGGTGCATTGTGCCTTTTCCAAAGTCAAACCGGTGGAAGGCGGTCCGATGGGATTAATCAACGCCCTGCGCGCCGTTCTGGACGCGCAAGGCTCGCAAGGCACGCTGGTCATGCCCAGCATGTCGTATGACGATGAACAGCCCTTTGATGTTTTGCGCACGCCCTGCCTCGAAATGGGCGTGCTCGCCGACACCTTCTGGCGCATGCCCGGCGTGCTGCGCAGCGACAGCCCGCACGCCTTCGCGGCAATTGGGCCGGCAGCCGCCCAAATTACAGCGCCCCACCCCATCGACATTCCGCACGGGCTGAACAGCCCGGCCGGCCGGGTGTATGAGCTGGACGGGCAGGTGCTGCTGCTGGGGGTGGACCATTCCAACAACACCACGGTGCACCTGTGCGAGTATATGGCGGGCGTACGCTACCGCATCCAAAAGTCACAAGCCATCTGGAAGGATGGACGGCTTGCCCGGCTGGATTACGCCGAGATCGACCACTGTTGCCAAAACTTCAACCTGGCCGAAGGCTGGCTGGAGGAGCGCAATCTGCAGCGTAAAGGCATTGTCGGGTACGCTGAAGCGCGCCTGATGCGCTCGCGCGACATCGTCGAAACCGTCCTCCCGCGGCTGCGCCAAAACGAAACCATCTTCCTGCATCCCGCCGGTGTGGATGAGGAATGCGACGAAGCCCGCGCCAGCCTGGAACGTTGAACTTTCAGGCCGTCCGGCGGCAGCGGGCTTCCACACACCCGACCTGTCTGTAGTACAAACCGGGGAACTTAATCTACCGGCTTTATCAGTGACTCTGCCACACGCTCCAGGCGCGCCCGGGCTTCAGCGGCGATGGGAGCAAGCGCGGGATTGCTGATCGATTCCATCATCATTAGCGGGTCAATCAGCGCCACCTCAATTTCGCCGCTTTCCAACTGACGCACGGTCACGTTGCAGGGCAGCAGCAGGCCCACTTCCGGCGCAGCAGTCAGCGCACGGTGCGCCAGCGGCGGGTTGCAGGCTCCCAAAATCTTGTATGGCGGAAAATCCACGCCCAGCTTGTTCTTGAGCGTTTCTTTGACGTCAATCTCGGTCAGCACGCCAAACCCTTCCACTTTCAACGCCGCGATGGTGCGGGCCAGCACGCCAGCGTAATCATCCTTCAAATGCACGCTGATGCCCAACGGTTTTCCACTCCCAGTTTCCATATCATCCTTCCTTTGCCTGTGGTTCTATTTACCCAGGCCCGTTTTGACGGGCAGGCCGGCGCGCACCCAGCGCGTCATGCCGCCGCGCATGTTGCTGACCGAATACCCTTCGGCGCTCAAATGGCGCGCCGCCGCGCTGCTGCGGCTGCCTGATTCGCAAATACACACAATCTCTCGCCCTTTGGGGATCCGCGCCAGCCTGGCGCTCAACTCGTTTAACGGGATCAGTTCGGCGCCCTGAATATGCCCCTGCCTGTACTCCTGCGGAGTGCGCACGTCGAGCAAAAATGGCCGGGGAGATTGCCCTGCCAGCTGATGCACCTGGTCTGGCTCCAGCTGCGGAATGGTGGGTTGGTTGAAGAGCCTGGTAATGAAATCCATGGTTGCCTGTCCTGTGATCGATTTATAAGGTTTGGATGCGCCAGACAGCCCGGAGGTTACATGCTTCATCGCCAATCCATGGCTTTTACAAGCCCATCAACGCCTATTCTCAACCCTGGCATTCGCCCAGGTCACAGCGCCCGTTGTCGTTGTGGTCGGTGTACCGCCCACAGTGTCCCGGATAAGCACAGCGCTTGCCACAGCGCACGCTGCAGCTTGTGGTGCTTGTAGTGCTGGAAGCGGATGATGAAACGGTTGAAGAATTTACAGCCTCTCGATCGGAAGGCTGAACCTGATCTGCCTGCGTTGATTCCCACAAACTGGGCAGCGAACTTCCCAGTGCGAAGATTGAGGCGGCACTGACCACACCCATCAGTCTCAGAAAAGCGCGTCTTTCGCTGGCAGGCGAAGCCTGTCCAACCGGCAAACCGGCATTGGCCAACGGTTTCCTCCCTGCTGCCAAAATCCAACGCGCATGCAGGCCAATTTTGATCGTCACCAGCAGCAGGGTGGCAACCGATGAAATGACATGCACACTGCGCCACGCGGGATAACCAACCAGTGAGAGATTGAGCCAGGTGGAAATCACCAGACCGGTAAAGAGCATGAAAACAAAACCAACCAGGATCAGTGCATCGATCGCGTAATATAGGCGCGCCCGGGTTGAGGTACTGCCCCTCAGGCGCTCAGTCACGGCCTTCACCCACTGCCAATGGGTTGCCAGATGAACAGCAGCCAATACGCCACCCAGCATGCCAATCCATTGGTGCCACGCAACACCCGTCCAATCCAGAAAAAAGCATGCCAGAAAACCGGCAAACAGCGCTGCATCCAGCAGCCATCGATTTTGTTGTGTTCTATTCATCCTATCCTCCAGTCGCAAATTTTGTCTGTCCATAAAGTCACCCGGCATGAGAGGCGTGTGACCGCAGACATAGGCATACGATAGCCAATCCCTATTCAGATCTGGTCAACAGGAGGCTCAAATTTGGTTATGAATTTAACATGGGCTGTTGATTGATTCAGCCTACGATATAAGATATTATTGACCTTAATTGACATATAAGCGACCAATTGCAACAGATTACTTTGGAGAACATCAAATGAAACAGAAAATACTTCTATTCCTGCTTGCAATGGTCTTCTTTCTGTTCTCGGCCTTGTTATTTCCCCCTTCGTTCTCCGGGGCTAAGGCACAAACCCTCATTACGTTGATTCTGCCAACCGCCACGCGCACCCCCACCCCCATCAACATTGGCAA
>JACRAG010000084.1 GCA_016213455.1 Anaerolineae bacterium
AATCCAACGGTAGAGGATGCAAGAGAAGCGTTGCGCATTGCCAAAAAGGTCAGGGGGGTTGTCCGCAAGCTCTTGGGAGTAAAAAAGCCATGAACGTATCGGAAGCCATTCGCACCAAGCGCGCCGTGCGCCAGTTTGCCGGCACGCCCATTCCCACCGAAGACCTGCGCGCCATTGTGAATGCCGGGCGGCGCGCGCAATCTGCCAAGAACACCCAGCCCTGGCAGTTCGTCGTGATCACCGACAAAACCACCCTTACCCGCCTGTCCAGCCTGGGGCAGTATGCCGGGCATTTGGCGGGGGCGGCGGCAGCCATCGCCATTCTCACCCCCGACCCGGCCCAACGCTGGTCGATCATGTTCGATGCGGGGCAGGCGGCGGCGTATATGCAGCTCGAGGCCTGGGAGCGCGGCATCGGTTCGGTGCCCGCCACCATGTATGAGCCGGAAGCCGCCCGCGAAGCGCTGGGCGCGCCCGCGGAATGGCATGTCAACGTCATTTTTTCATTTGGCTACCCTGCCAATCCCGAGGACCTCACCCGCCCGCCGCGCAAAGGTGGGCGAGCTGAACTGGACGAGGTGATCCACTGGGAGAAGTGGTAGCGGGTTGCCAAATCCGATTAAACCTAAACCGCCCGGCGCAGTTGGCCGGACGGTTTAGGTTTAATACAGGGCGGCGTCAGGCCTGCTTTTCTATTGCGCTGCGCAGCGACAGGCTGTAAAGCAGGAACAGCCTGAAGATCAAAGCGGTCAGGTAGAGCGGGATGACCTCCAGCGAGAAGGTTCTCGCCAGGAAACCCGCGAAACCGGGCAGCAGCGCCCCGTCCAGGACGAACTTGTTGAGGTCCGGGCGGGGGTCAGGGTGTATCCTTCGTGGCGCCTTGACCATCCTAGGTCCAACCATGCCTGTCGATTTTGCCGTTCCACGCGCAAGAAATCCACCCGCGAAGGGATTTCTTAACGCCGGATCTTTATGCATCCAGCCACAGGGTCTGATAGGGCGCCAGTTTGCCGGTAACCTGGGGGAGTGCAACCGCCTGGCTTTGACCGGTGACGTTCTGCAGGCACAATGTTTTTGCCGAGTCGTCAGGTGCGGTGCGCAGCACCGCAAATATGCCCGGCCCGGCGTCAAAAATTTCCTGCCCGCCGTGCGGATGAAATGCGGGATTGGCACTGCGCTGCGCCAGCAGGCTGCGGTAGCCTTCAAACACCAGCCTGCGCAGCGAGCCCGGATGGGCAAGCTCCTTTTCGAGGCTGGCCCGGTCTTTTTTTTCGCGATTGATGGTGCGGTTTTGACCGGTCGTCTTGACCCCATCTGTCCAATTGCGTGAGCCAAACAAGCTGTGAAAGTAGATTCCCGGCACGCCGCGCAGCGCCAGCATGATGGCTTGCGCAGCCAGGAAGCGCGCCGCCTGCGTCTGCAGTTCCTCACCGCCTGAGGGGTTGGAGAGCGCATCAAAATAACTGATGTTCATTTCGTAAGGGCTTTGCGTGCCGTCCGGGTTGTGCTTGTAGGAGATCAAACCGCCATGAGCCAGGGTTTGCGCCACCAGCGCATCGATCTCCGCAGGATTCAGGATGCCCCGCGCCGGGTTGAGCCCAATTCCGTCGTGCGAGGCCAGAAAATTGAAGAAGGTGGTGCGCGTCGAAGGCAGCGAAAGCCCGGCTGCCCAGGCGGATATGGCTGATGTGTCCCCGGTGCGGAAGGTGTGCAGCACCAAAGGCGGCAGCGCAAAGTTGTACACCAGCTGCGCTTCGTTTGCCCCGTCTCCAAAGTACGAGATATTATCGACATGCGGCACATTCGTCTCTGTGATTAACCGGACGTGTGGCGCAACCTCGTCCAGCACGGCGCGCAGCAACTGGATCAGCGCATGGGTTTGCGGAAGGTGGATGCAGTTTGTGCCGGGTTCTTTCCACAGGTAAGCGATCGCATCCAGGCGGATGAACTGCGCCCCGCGCAAGGCGTACATCAATAAGATATCGAAGATTTCCAGCAGTACATCCGGATTGTGGTAATCCAGGTCAACCTGGTCGGCGCTGAAGGTTGTCCAAACCCGGCGTGGTCCGCTGGCAGTGTCAAATTCCGTCAACAGCGGCAGCGCGCGTGGGCGCACCACCTGGGCGAGATCCGGACTGCACTCCACCGTCACAAAGTAATCCCGATAAGGCGCTTCGCTGCGCAAAAACGCCTGAAACCATGCCCCCTGTGCCGAAACATGGTTGATTACGCCGTCAAACATCAGGCGGAAATGCCTGCCAAGGCGCTCCACGTCCGACCAGTCGCCTAATGCAGGGTCCACCGCCCGGAAGTCCTTGACCGAAAAGCCATCATCGGATGACCAGGGATAGAAGGGCAGGATGTGCACCCCGCTGACCACGCCGCGCAGATGTGTTTCACAGAAATCTGTCAGGCTGCGCAGAGACGCCAATTCGGGCTGGCGAACCTGGTCGCCGTAGGTGATCAGGAGGGCGTCCCGCTGTGTCAAATCGGTGATGGTTGGGGTGGGAATGTGCCCGCGGTACCGCGCAACCAGGTTTTCCAACCGTGCGGCGGTTGGGCGACCCAGCCGCTCGCCATAAATCT
The DNA here is from genome assembly GCA_016213455.1 of Anaerolineae bacterium. Taxonomy (GTDB): domain Bacteria; phylum Chloroflexota; class Anaerolineae; order Anaerolineales; family Anaerolineaceae; genus Anaerolinea. The sequence goes on from JACRAG010000084.1 coordinate 2,587, forward strand.
GGACTAGTTGTGTGGTATAAAGGTTTTGTTGCATGCAGACATTGTACTGCATTACAGATCGGGCTGATGATCCGCTGCCACCAGCCCCTGGCCCCCCCCAGATTGAGGCGGCTCCTACAGCATGCCTCAAAATGAAAGGAGTACCAAGGCAATGATAAATGCACGGCGAATTGGTTTTATTTCCACACGGTTTGCAGGAACAGACGGCGTCAGTCTTGAAGCCGAGAAATGGGCGGTGGTTTTGGAACGTATGGGCCACCGTTGTTTCTATTTTTGCGGTGAGTGTGACCGTCCATCTGACATAAGTTATGTGGTTCCCGAAGCTTTCTACCGCCATCCTGAAATTGACGCGATTAACCGGACTGTCTATCAGGCCCGCTGGGGCACGCTGCATGAAAATCCACAGGTGCATCCCGAGATGGAAAAATTGCACCAGGATTTTTTCTCGGTGTACATCCGGCCGGCTGGCATCTCCCGGCGCATCCAGGAGTTGAAGGATACCTTCAAAGAACATCTTTACCGGTTTGCTCACCAGTTCAGTCTGGAACTGTTGATTGTGGAGAATGCGCTGACCATCCCGATCAATCTGCCGCTGGGGCTGGCGTTGACCGAGTTCATCGCTGAGACAGGCTATCCGGCCATTGCGCACCACCACGATTTTTATTGGGAGCGCCAGCGCTTCATCAACAATTCGGTGAATGACTACCTCGCGGCGGCTTTCCCGCCTGCGCTTGGCAGCATCCGCCATGTCGTGATCAACTCGGTGCAGGCGCAGCAATTGGCATCTCGCGCCGGTCTGGCTGCCATGATTATTCCCAATGTGATGGATTTTGACACGCCGCCGGTCCCCCTGGACGACTATGCCAGTTCTGCGCGTGCGGATCTGGGCGTGGCGCCTGACCAATATCTGATCCTGCAGCCCACGCGCATTATTCAACGCAAGGGCATCGAACATGCGATTGAACTGGTGCGCCGCCTGGGTCTGCCTGCGGAACTGGTCATCTCGCATGCTGCCGGCGACGAAGGCAGCGCCTATGAGAAACGTGTGCGAGAATTTGCCAGCCTGCTGAATGTGACGGTCAACTTTGAATCCGAGATCGTCGGCTCGCAGCGTGGACTGACCCCCACCGGCCGAAAAATTTACACGCTGGGGGATGTGTATCCCCAGGCCGATCTGGTCACCTATCCTTCCTCCATCGAGGGCTTCGGCAACGCCTTCCTCGAGGCCATTTATTACAAGCGCCCCCTGGTGGTCAACAATTACTCGATTTATGAAACCGACATCAAACCCAAGGGGTTCCGTGTGATCGAATTTGATGGCTTCATTGACGAAGCCACCCTGGAAGCCGCGCGCTTTGCGCTGACACACCCGCAACAAGGGGTGCTTGACGGCGAGCACAATTACGAGCTGGGACGGCGGTATTATTCCTATGGAATGCTGGAGCGCCACCTGGGTCTGCTGCTGGCCGATTGCTTTGGGGAGGATCTATGAAGATCGCCCTGCTGCACTATTCATCGCCGCCCATCGTAGGCGGTGTGGAAAGCGTGCTGGCTCACCACGCGCGTATGATGGCGGCTGCCGGACACCAGGTCACCATTTTGGCCGGGCGTGGCGAAGTTTTTGACGAGCGGGTGATGGTGCGCATCCTGCCGGAATTGGACTCGCGCCACAAGGACGTGCTGCGTGTCAAAAAAGAGCTTGATGAGGGCCGCTGTCCTCCCGAATTTGAACGCTTGCGCAGCTTGATTGAGACCACGCTGCAGACCGAGCTGCGCGATATTGACCTGCTCATCGCGCACAATGTGGCTTCGATGAACAAAAACCTGGCCCTCACCGCGGCGCTGTACCGTCTCTACCGCCGTCCCGGCTTTCCCCGCCTGGTGCTGTGGCACCACGACCTGGCCTGGACCACGCCGCGTTATCACGCCGAACTGCACAACGGCCACCCGTGGAACCTGCTGCGAGAGCCGTGGGACGGTACGACACAGGTGGTTATTTCCGAACAGCGCCGCAAAGAACTGGCCAAACTGACCGGCCTGGCGCCCGATGCCATCCGCATTGTGCCCAATGGTGTGGATCTGAACACATTCTACAAGTTGGAGCCCAAAACCATTGCCCTGGCCAACCAGCTCAATTTGCTGGGTGCAGACCCGCTGTTTTTGCTGCCGGTGCGTCTGACGCCGCGCAAGAATATCGAACTGGCCCTGCGCATCCTGGCGGAGCTTCGCTCCGTCTATCCCCATGCCATGCTGCTGGTGACTGGCCCGGAGGGACCGCACAACCCGGACAACGCGCTTTACAAGCAGAAGCTGCTGGATCTGCGCGCGGACTTGGGCCTGGAGGGCGCGGTGCATTTTCTGGCGGAGCTTTCTTCTGAATTTTTGCCCGATGCGGTGATTGCGGACTTTTACCGGCTGTCGGACGCGCTGTTGTTTCCCAGTCGTGAGGAGGGTTTTGGCATCCCCATCATCGAAGCCGCTTTTAGCGCCATGCCTGTTTTTTGTGCCGATATTCCCATTCTGCACGAGGTGGGCGGTGAAGATCTGACCTATTTCAGCCCGGACGCCGATCCACACGCCGTTGCTGTCCAAATCGCTGCGCGCCTGGAAAGCGAGCCCACCCTGCGCTGGTCGCGGCGTGCCAAACAACGCTATGCCTGGCAGTCGATTTATCACCAACGCATTGAGCCATTGATTCAGGAGTGTTTAAAATGAGACCGCGATTACGAAAAATCAAGACCGCCCTGGTTCCCATCGGCGCCGGAGACCTGGAGCAAACAGCACTGACGCTGGCGCAGGCCATTGCGGATGAAGTGATCCTGGTGGGAGTCGTCCCGGTCAGCAGCGGTGACTCGCTCAGCGCCGGCGCACAGGCGGCCCGGCAGCTGCGCAAACGCCTGTTGGCTTTGAGCAGCGCCACTGTGCATTACAAATCTACGGTGATTGTCTCCGAAACGCCCTGGATGGACCTGCGGCACCTGATTGCCCAGGATCCGCCGGACTTGCTGGTGCTGGAATGGTGCAATGGCGAGACCACCTGCGGCATTCCGCTGAGCAGCGCCCTGTCCTCCTCGCTCTGCAGCCTGGCGATTGTACGTGGCACGAAAAAAGTGACATTGGATCGTGCGTTGATCGCCGTGCGCGGCGGACCGCACTCCGAGCTGGCTTTTCGCATCAGCATGGGCCTGCACCCACAGCAGATGGATGTACTGCATCTTTCTCTTTCCGGCGCGACCGATGATGCCCCCTTCAAGGGGATCCGGCACATTCTAAACCAGATGCCGGACGTGAATTTGCGTACACTGACCACCCATGATGTGGCGCGCTCCATTTTTGAGGAATCGCAACAGTATGACTTTGTCATCATGGGTGTGACTGCCGGACCCAGCGCCGACAACTCATCCATCGGCCCGGTAGCCAGCCGGCTGCTGCATGACTCGCCAGCCACAGTGGTGGTGGTAAAGGACCGCCGCACCATTCCGGAAGGCATGTTTGACGAGATTGCCGGCGCGGAAGCCATTTCTATTCTGGTGGATAAATGGTTTGCCGAAAACACGTTTCACGCGGATGAATTTGGTGATTTGCACCAGTTAATGGCATTGAAAGAGCAGCAGGGATCCAGCATCAGCCTGGCCCTGCCGGCCCTCAACGAAGAAAAGACAGTCGGTACGGTCATTCGGGCGATTAAAAAAGCGCTGATGGACGATATTCCGCTGCTGGACGAGATTGTGTTGATTGACTCCAACTCCAGCGATCGCACCCGTGAGATTGCCGCAGACATGGGTGTGCCCGTTTACATTCACCAAGAACTGCTGCCCGAACTGGGTGTGCGGCGCGGTAAGGGGGAGGCGCTGTGGAAGAGTCTGCTGGTCACCAAAGGCGACATCATCGCCTGGATCGACACGGATATCGTTAACATTCATCCGCACTTTGTGTACGGCATCATCGGGCCGCTGCTGTTGGAGCAAAACATTCAGTTTGTCAAAGGATTTTACCAGCGCCCGCTGCGCGTGGGCAGCAAGATGCAGGCTGGCGGTGGGGGACGGGTGACCGAGCTGACCGCGCGCCCGCTGCTCAACCTGTTCTACCCGGAGCTTTCGGGTGTTGTTCAGCCGCTTTCGGGTGAATATGCCGGGCGGCGCAAAGCGTTGGAACAGGCGGTCTTTTTCTCTGGCTACGGGGTGGAGACCGGCCTGCTGATCGACGTGTTTGAACGCTACGGCCTGCGCGCCATTGCCCAGGTGGATTTGCTGGAGCGGATTCATCACAACCAGGAGCTGGAAGCGCTGAGCAAAATGTCATTCGCCATCATTCAGACGGTGCTGCGCAAGCTGGAACGCCGTTATGAACGGTCGATCATTGAGGACGTCAACAAAACCATGAAACTCATCCGTCACGCCAACGATGGTTACTTCCTGGAAGTTGAAGAAGTGGCCGAGCGGGAAAGGCCGCCCATGATCAGCCTGTCCGCCTATCTGGAGCAGCACAAAAAATGATGCGCCTGTGCTTGATCCGTCACGGCCAGACGGATTGGAATGTGGAGGGGCGGTACCAGGGGCAAAGTGACGTGCCGCTCAATGAAACCGGCAGGGCGCAGGCTGCCTGCCTGGCTGCACAGCTTCAGGCAGAGCGTTTTTCGGCGGTCTATACCAGCGACTTGCAGCGCGCCGCTGAAACCGCCCGCATTTTGGCTTCCCCGCAGGGTCTCCCTGTCCACACGGACATGCGTTTGCGAGAGATCAACCAGGGCGAGTGGGAAGGCCAGCTGGTGGGAGTGATCCAAACCCGCTACGAAGCTTTGTGGAAGATGCGCAGCGCCAATCCGGGCAGCGTTCGACCGCCTGGCGGTGAAACAGTGGAGGAGGTTTCGCGGCGTGTATGCGCCGCCCTGGATGAACTGGCCGAGCGCCATCCTGGCGGGCGGGTGCTGGTGGTCTCGCACGGGATTTCCATCGCGGTGGCGATCTGCAGGGCGCATAGCATGCCCATCAGCCAGGCATATAACCACATACCGGGCAACACGGTGCCCATCTGGTTGGACTGGCCGCCCGCGCCAAACTAGCCGGAGCACCAACCGCCAACTCCCCCAGGAAGATCATGCCGCTTTAAACCCAAACCGCCCGGCGCAGTTGGCCGGGCGGTTTGGGTTTAATACAGGGCGGCGTCAGGCCTGCGGTTCTTTTACGCCGCGCAGTGACAGGCTGTAAAGCAGGAACAGCAGGAAGGCCAAAGCAGTCAGGTAGAGCGGGATGACCTCCAGCGAGAAGGTTCTCGCCAGGAAACCCGCGAAACCGGGCAGCAGCGCCCCGCCCAGACCGGCGGCGCCGATCTGCATGCCGATGGTGTTGGCGGCGTGCTGCGCGCCCACCCGCGCGCTGGTCAGGGAGACCAGGCCGGGGAAGATGGGCGCGACCGAGATGCCCACCAGGGCGATGCCCAGCAGGCTGACCAGCGGGAAGGGGTTCCACCACACCAGCGCCGCCCCCGCCAGCGCGCCCAGGATGCACACGCGCAGCAGGGTGGTCAGGCGCACGCGCGCGGCGAACATGCCCGCCAGGATGCGCCCGATGGTGAAGGTGGCCCAGTAACCGCCCGCCCACAGCCCCGCCACCTGCGGCGCAATGCCGCGTGACTCGGTCAGCAGGGTGTAGGTCCAGTGACCCAAGATCAGCTCGATGCCGGTGTAGGCAAAGAAGAGCAGGATGCTCAGCCACACCGCGGGGGTGCGCAAGGTGGCGCGCATGGGGGTTTTGTAGTCGATCAGGCGTTTTTCTTCATCATGCGCGGCGGGCGCATCCTTGCGCTTCCACATGGCGGCGGTCATCGCAAAGATCAGCGCCAGGGTGATCTGCGCCACGCCGACGAGGGTGTAGCCCCAGCGCCACGAAGAGAAGGCGCTGATGCCAGCGGTCATGATGATTGGACCGGAGGTGATGCCCACGCCAAAGCTGGCATGCAGCCACTGCATCAGGCTTTCGCCGTGCTCCGAGGCGATGTAGGTGTTGATGCCCGCGTCGATCGCGCCGGCGCCCAGGCCGCCCAACACGCCGAAGATGACCATCACCCACCAGTAGGGCGCCAGGGTGTAACCCAGCAGGGCGATGCCCGTGGCAGCGCCGCTACGCGCCAGCAGCCAGCCCACGCCCAGCCGGGCCATGGCCCGGCCGCTGAGGAAGCTGGAGGTCAGGTAGCCCGAGGTGCTGGCGAAAAGCAGCATGCCCAGCGCGTCCAGCGGCTGACCAAAGTTGGCGCGGATGGAAGGCCAGGCCACGCCCAACAGACCGTCCGGTAAACCGAGGGAGATGAAGGCGATGAAGGCCAGTACGATCAGGCCGGCGCCAGAAGCAGTACGTTTTTGTGCAGTTTCCATTAATTTGATCCTCTTGCCGCCTGCGGGTCAGCTAACCCCTCGACCAGGCGCAACAGGAGAGGATTATATCACCCCGTGCAGGATGCTTTGAGAATACAGGTAGAATGGTAGGTGTGGGATGTAACTTTTTGCAGGTTCAGCGCATCAAAGTTTGTGAAACAGTTCACAGGATGGAGAAAATTTCATGGAAATGATCATTGACTTCCCCGGCGGCGCCAAAGTTGACGCGCATTTTGGATCTTTTACCGTGCAGACTG